>NZ_CP117419.1 GCF_028607105.1 Novosphingobium humi
TCCAGCGCCATGCCGATGCGGATGGCATCAAATTCGACCTCGACCAGCCGCGCCTCGACAATCACCGCACCGGGCAATTCGACATAGGCCAGCGCCCAGGGCTCGAAAATCTCGGGTCCGGCATAGGGCGGCGATTTGGGTCGGAAGCGCTGCACCGTATAGGACCACAGCGTCCCGCGCGAAGGCAGCGCCACCGTATCAAACCCGTCGCCGGGATGAGGAAACGTGATCCGCCCGCTCTGCCGATGGCGTCCTCCCATCAGATGCAGCGGAGCATCCGGCATAAACAGGGCTGCATCGGCTGACAGGGTGGCTCTCCTTTGGGTTCCTGTGATTCCTTATGGCTTGATAAAGCGCGCCGATGCGTCCGCTGGCGACTCTTCAAAACGCTAGGCTGATACAGTTTACAGGCACGATTGCCCCCTTGGGCATGCGCACCAACAGGCTTTGCCCCACAACCGACGGGGTGCGGGGGCAAAGAACGACCGTTTGGGCGCGGCCATCACTTGTGCAGCGAAATATAGCCCAGTTGCGCCGCCTTGAAGACCGTCTGGCTGCGATTGACCGCGTCCAGCTTGATCGAGGCATTGTGGATATGAAACCGCACGGTGGCGCGGCTGCGGCCGATGATCATGCTGATTTCAAGATCGGTTTTGCCGATCGCGGCCCAGCGCAGGCATTCCACCTCGCGCTTGGACAGGCGCGATTTGGCGGGCAAAGCCTGTACCAGCCCCATCGTGTTGACATAGCTGGCGATGAAGGTGCGGCCCAGCAGGCCGAATATGTCGCCGTAGCGGTCGAACATGGCCGCAAGATCGGTGACCGACTGGTCCAGAGGGTTGAAGGAAACCGCCCCGATCTGGCCAAAGGGCAGATGGACCGGCACGACAATCGCGGCCCTGGTCATGGCCCGCGCCTCGAAATTGGTGAGGTCGATGGCCGAGAGATAGCGGTTGGGCTGGCGGGTGCGGAACCCTCTCTCGTTCAGCCAGAACGGCTCGCTTTCAAAGCGGCAGGCCGAGGTGATCGGCGAATCCAGCGCGATGCGCGGGTTGCGCCACCATGCTTTCTCGCTGGTCCATCCGAACACGTCGCGGGCCAGCACATTGCCCTCGGTGTCCACCGGGGTCCGCTTGTCGGCAATGTTGTGGGCCGGGGCGACCTGCATCCCGCAACCCAGCGCGATGCGGTTGAGGGCCTCGGCGGCGGCGCGGATCTGATCGGGTGATGCGATCCGCACGGCGTCAACCCATTCAAGGCTTGGGGCATCCATCTCCAGTACCATTTCGCTCTGCCTTCTTATGTTCGGGCGTTGAGGCATCCTAGCCTTTTTCGCAGCGTTTTTGGCCTGTCGGTAGTGCTAGATTATCGGCCAAGGGAGCAAAACAGTGAATTTCGATCTCAGCGAAGAAGAAACGATGCTTGAGGCTCTGGCCGACCGTTTTGCAGCGGAGCGCTATGACATCGAGCGGCGACGGACCTATCAGGCCCAACCCTATGGTTTCAGTCAGGAAAACTGGGATATGCTGGGCGAATTCGGCCTGATGGCGGCGCCCGTCGCGCCCGAACATGGGGGGCTGGGATTGACCGCCGGGGCGATGGTCACATTGTTCATGGCGCTGGGCCGCGGGTTGGTGGTCGAGCCTTTGTGCGAAAGCGTGCTGGTGGGCTCGCGCCTGTTGCTGGCGGGCGCTGACGAATCGCTGGCGGCGCATTGGGCCGATGATCTTTGCAGCGGCCGCCGCCGCGTCGCGCTGGCCCATTGCGAACGCACCACGCGCGGCGTTGCGGCCAGTGCCCAAGGCGTGCGCATCAGCGGCGAAAAGCATTGTGTGCCCGCCGGCCTTGGGGCCGATGCCTATATCGTCAGCGCCGTCGGGGATCAGGGCGTCGAACTCTATCTGGTGCCTGCCGATGCGCCGGGCCTGTCGGTCACGCCCTGGCGGATGATCGACGGCAGTCTGGCGGCTTTGCTGAGGTTCGACAATGTGGAGGCCAGCCATCGGCTTTCGGGCGGGTTGGGCTTGCTGGATGCGATCATGCCGCTGGCCGATCTGGCCCGCGCCGCCGAAGCGGTGGGCGTCATGCAGCGCATTTTTGATGAATCGCTGGAATATCTGCGCACCCGCAGCCAGTTCAACACCGCGCTTGGCCGGTTTCAGGCGATCCAGCACCGGATGGTTGCCCATTATGCCGCGCTGGAGCAGAGCAAGGCGCTGATCAATTCCGCGCTGGTGGCCGAAGGACAGGAAGGGTTTGCCTCCGCCGTCCACGGCGCAAGGGCCTTTATCAGTCAGGTGTCGGTGGAACTGGGCCATGACATGATCCAGTTCCATGGCGGCATGGGCGTGACCGACGAGCTTTCCATCGGCCATGGCCATAAAAGGCTGGTGCTGCTCTCGCGCTGGCCCGAAGATCCGCTGGCCCAGCTTGACCGCTATGCGCAGGAGGCGGCCTGAAGCAAAAACCCCGGTGAGGAACTCTCACCGGGGTTTTTGTCATGCGGCCAACGGCTCTTTCAGCCAGCCCAGCCCCCGCCGCAGCAGGTCATGGAATACCGGCAGATCCCATGCGCAGCGATCGACACTGGGCCACCAGTCGAGCATCGGTTGCAGATCGTAATGCCCCCGGCAATGGCCCAGCGTCAGATAGAGCACCGCGCCCCGGCCATGATCCTTGATATAGAACACCGGATGGCGCCCCGGCGCGCCATCGGCCTCGACAAAGCCCGTGCCCGGTTCGGTGCAGGCGGTGTCGAGCAGGACATGAAGCGGGCCGTGGGTTTCCAGATGATACAGCTCATCGGTCGTTTCGAACGGCTCCACCCCGGCCACCAGCCGGTGTTCAGGATCGGCCACCTCGACAAGGTAGGGCGCGATGGGCGGATGGCTGATGAACTGGCTGCCCAACAGATCCATGAACAGGGGCGCCCAGCGCGGCGCATCCCACAATCCGGCCTTGGAGCCATCGGATAACAGCCGCAGCACCGAATTGGTGCCATGCAGCGCATACCAGCGCCCGCCCCGCTCCAGCCAGCCTTTCAGCGCCTCCTGCGCGGCAAGGGAAGGCGTGAC
The DNA here is from genome assembly GCF_028607105.1 of Novosphingobium humi. Lineage (GTDB taxonomy): Bacteria > Pseudomonadota > Alphaproteobacteria > Sphingomonadales > Sphingomonadaceae > Novosphingobium > Novosphingobium humi. The sequence goes on from NZ_CP117419.1 coordinate 3,075, forward strand.
GTCGCAGGTGTAGGTGATGATGATATCGGCCGCCTCGATGGCGGCGATATGCTCATAATCCTCAAACACGCGGGTGCGGATGGCGGGATCTTCGCCCAGCAGCTTGAGCAGTTCAAGCCGGGCAAAGTCGATGTCATGCCAAACCCCGCCACAGATCAGCACGCAATTGATGCGCCGGGGATGCTCCTCGCTCATGCGCCCGCCCCATCGCTGTCTTTGGCCCCGTCGCTGCCTTCGGCAATGCCCAGATATTTGTCCAGCGTCTGCTGAAACTGGCGCAGGCGGATTTCCTGATAATTGCCCAGATTGACGATGCCCGTCTTCGAGGCATGCAGCCCTTGCTGCACATAGGGCAGGTTGTCCATGTCCTGTTCGAACACATCGCCCAGAATGCCAAGTTCTGGCGCCTCGGTCCATTTCTGGTCCAGCCGCAGAAATTTCATCGGCACACCGCGCGGATGCTTCTCGCCCTTTTTCACGCGCATCAGGATGCGGACTTCCATGATGCAGGTGTCGGGCGTCTTTCCGGGGCGCCAGCGATAGACGATGTTGGGCATGAACCCGCCCCAGGGCGCGAAATTGGGAAAGACATTATAGACCAGCGCATCGAGCAATTCGGCATCGGTGGCGTCTTCGTGGTCATAGCCGGTCTGGGCGGTATAGGCCGCGCGCATCTTGGCCCCCAGCGCCTTGCGCGCGGTCATGCCTTCGGGGACCGCGACGTAATAGGGATCGCCGCCCGCGTCATAATTGTCGCCGCTGCGGCCGTTATATTTGACAAATTCGTCCACGATCCACTGCTGGTCGTGGCTGGTGGGGTCCAGATGGGGCGACATGATGCCGAAAGGCACCAGATTGACGTTCACATGATCGCCCCATGTCCAATAGGCGCTGTTGCAATCGCCGGTGAAGGGCAGAAGCTGGGGATGGGTGACGATCGTGTGCCATGCCTCCATGAAGGCCTCGGCGGTCACTTTCCAATTGGCGGCCACTTCCTTGCCCACCCACATGACGGTCACGCATTCCTCGTGCCGCCAGCGTTTGAAATGTTCGGGCAGGGGGGCCAGATATTCCTCAAGGCTTGGGCCGCCCGGTTCTTCGCGCAGGAAAATATAGCCGCCCCATTGGCCCACCTCGACCGGGGGCAGCGACAGGTTGGCTTCCTCCAGATGGGCGAAATCCCATTGGCAGGGCATATGGTTGAAACTGCCGTCCTTGTTCCAGGCAAAGCCGTGGAAGGGGCAGATGAAGCGGTCGGCATGGCCGTCTTCGGTCCGCAATTTGCGGCCCCGATGCAGGCAGACATTGTGCATGGCGCGCACCGATCCGTCATCCTGTCGGCTGATCAGGAAAGAGCGCCCCGCGTTTTCATAGACCACATAATCCCCCGCTTCGGGCAGGTCTTCCTCGCGCGCGGCAAATTGCCAGACGCGCGGCCACATGCGCTCGCGCTCCAATCGGGCGAAATCCTCGCTGGTATAGCGCGCGGCGGCCAAAGGTTTGCTGCCCCGGTTCTGATAGGATGGCGTGGTCAGCACATCGGGCGCGGGCCGCGAATCCTGCGCCATCAGTTCGAGCCAGCTTATCCCCTCGGACACCGGCAGGCCGCAGCTTTCGGGGGTCGGTTTGATGCGTGTGGTGGTGGGGTCGCTGTCCGCCATGGGTGGTGTGCCGTCCTGTCCTCTCGTGCCGGGTCGAGGGCGCCCGGCTGTTGTGCCGATCATGGTCTATTATGGCCAAAGGGGGCAAGTCACCTTGCCGAAAGCATAGGTTTCGCCCGCGCGTTAATCGGGCATGATGGGGCCAAGAGCATAAATCCTAGGAGAGCGATCAGTGGCCAGCAGGCTGGAAGGAAAAGTTGCGCTTGTGACGGGCGGAACCGGCGGGATCGGCGCGGGTGCGGTGCGGCGTCTGGCCGCAGACGGGGCCAAAGTGGTCTTCACCGGATCAAAGGCCGACATCGGCGAGGCGCTGGCGGGTGAGGTCGGCGGAATGTTCGTCAGCCACCGGGTCGAGGATGCCGCCGCATGGCCTACGCTGATCGACACGGTGCTGGAGGCCTATGGAAGGCTCGACATCGCCTTTGCCAATGCCGGGACCGAACAGGGCGATGCCAGCATCGAGGACGTTTCCATCGAGGCATGGAGCAGGCTGGTCGGCATCAACCAGACCGGGGTGATGCTGACCGTGCAGCAGGCGATCCGCGCGATGGCCAAAAATGAGGGCGCGACCGGATCGATCATCATCAATTCCAGCATGAATGCCGCGCGGCCCCTTGGCAATTACGTCACCTATTCCACCACCAAGGCGGCGGTTGTGGCCTTGGCCAAATCGGCGGCGGTCTATTGCGGGCAGAAGAAATATCGCATCCGCGTCAATGCCATCCTGCCGGGCGTCGTGGAAACCGATCTCATCCGCAACATCATGGAAAGCATGCCCGATCCCGCCGCCGTGCGCGCGATCTATGAAGGCATGGCGCCGCTGAACCGCATGGCGCGGGTCGAGGAAGTGGCGGGCCTTGTGGCCTATCTGGCCAGTGACGAGGCCGCCTTTGTTTCAGGCGCGGAAATCACGATCGATGGGGCCACCACCGCCGGCATGATGGGAGTTTGACGATGGGCAAGCTGGATGGACGCGTGGCGCTGGTCACGGGCGGTCTGCGGGGCATAGGCCTTGCCATTGCGACGCGGTTTGTGGCCGAAGGGGCGCAGGTTCTGCTGGCCGATCTGGATGCGGATGGCAGCGAGGCGGTGGGCGCGGCCCTGGCCGGGCTGGGTGATCGAGCCGCCTATATCAGCGCCAATGTTGTCGATGAGGCATCCTGGCAGGCCATCGCCGAGCATATGCGCAGCGCATATGGGGCGGCGCATATTCTGGTCAACAATGCCGGGATCGACCTGACCGGCGCGGTTGAAAGCCTGAGCCTTGAGGCATGGCGGCGGATCATGGCGGTCAATGTCGACGGGGTGTTTTTGGGCACGCGCGCGCTGGTGCCGCTGATGGCGCAGAGCGGGGCCGGTATGGCGGGCGGGGCCAGCATCATCAATGTCAGCTCGATCATGGGGATCGTCGGCTATTCCGAGGTTTCCGCCTATAATGCCAGCAAGGGCGCGGTGCGCCTGTTCACCAAGGGCATTGCGATTGAATTTGCCACCAAGCGCATGCCGATCCGCGCCAATTCGCTCCATCCCGGCTTTGTCAAAACGCCTTTGCTCAACGCCGGATTTCAGCGCTGGGTCGACAAGGGCTTTGCCCAGAAGCCGGAAGATCTGGTGGCCGCGATGGAGGGGGCAACGCCGATCGGCCGTCTGGCCGAACCATCGGAACTGGCCGGACCCGCGGTGTTTCTGGCGAGCGGGGATGCCAGCTATGTGACGGGGGCCGAACTGGTGGTCGATGGCGGCTGGACCGCGCAATAGGAGAGGGGCTATGAGCATTTCCCTGAACAAGGTGGTGGCCGTGGTGACGGGCGCGCGGGGCGGCATCGGGCGCGAAGTGGTGCGCGCGATGAAGGAGGCGGGCGCAACGGTCGTGGCCACCGATATGGTGGCCCCCGGCGATGTCGGGGCCGATCATGCGCTGGCCCATGATGTCACCTCGCCAGGCGACTGGCAGGCGGTGGCCGAACTGGTGGGCCGCGAATATGGGCGCCTGGATGCGCTGGTCAATGTGGCCGCCATCAGCATCGTGGCCAGCATCGAGGAAACCCCGCTGGAGGAATGGCGGCGCATCCATCAGGTCAATGTCGAAAGCGTGATCGTGGGGGTGCAGACCCTGCTGCCGCTGCTGAAAGAAGGCGGCAAGGCGCGCGAGAGCGGCGCGTCCATCGTCAATTTTTCCAGCGTGGGCGGGATCAAGGGCGCGCCCTTCAACGGCGCCTATTGCACCAGCAAGGCGGCGGTCAAGATGCTGTCCAAATGCATGGGCGCCGAATTCGCCGCGCTGGGCTATAACATCCGCGCCAACAGCGTCCATCCCGGCGGCATCGACACGCCGATGCTGCAATCCATCATGCAGCGCTATGTCGATCTGGGGGCGGTGCCCTCGATCGAGGCATCGATGCAGGGCGTGGTGGCGGCCCATCCCATCGGGCGGCTGGGGCGGCCCGAAGAGATGGCGGGCGGGGTGGTCTATCTCTGCTCGGACGCGGCCAGTTTCGTGACCTGCAGCGAGTTCATGATGGATGGCGGCTATTGCATGAGCTGATGGGCAAAGGCCCGGCGGAGCGATCCGACCGGGCCTTTGCCTACCCTTGCGCCGTGACCACCGGGGGCAGCAGCATCGCCATGCCAAGCCGCGCGATCAGCCAGCCATTGCCCCGCCGCACCAGTTCAAAAGCATAGCGCGCCTTGACCTCCAGCAGGTTGCCGTCCTTGCCCAGGCTGAAGGCATGGCCATAGGCCTCTACCTGCGCGGCCCCTGCGGCCTCATAGGCTGTGACCACGATATTGCTGATGAAATGGGCGTTTTGCGCCATGCCGGCAAAGGCGTTGACGAAAAATTCGCGCACCGCCGCGCGCCCCTTCATCTCGCCCATGCCCAGCGCAGCCAGATCATAGACGCCATCGGGGGCAAACAGCGCGGCCACCCCATCGGCATCCCCGATCCGGTCCACCGCCAGCGCATAGGCGGTGATCAGATCGGCGATGGCGATCCGCTCCGAAGGCGGGCAGGTCATCTCCGGCCCTCGACATAGTCATTGAGCAATTCGTGAAAGCGTTGGATGCGCTTTTCCTGTGCGGGCAGGAAACAACCCTTGAAGCCGCGCGAATTGAGGCCCTGCTGCTGGGTCGTGCCGATCGACAGATCCTGATCCGCGACAAAGCCCAGCGAGACGCCATCGCCATAGGTGCTGTGGCGCACCACGGCGTCATGGCGCAGGGGAACGGTGCCGATGGGCGTGACCACTTCCTTCATGCCCTTGATGGGAGGCATCAGCACCCAATGCTGAAAGATGCACTTTTCCGGGTCGGTGGGATGCGGCTCGGTGCGCAGGACCTGAAGCTGTTCGGGCGACATGGTCAGCGTCAGATTGGGAAACAGCGTGCAGTGGAAATAGTCCACCAATTGCTGATCGGTCATGTCGGCATACATCGTATAGCCGCGTTCCGGGCCGAGGCGGCGTTTCGCCTCGATCACGGCGGCGCGAATATCGCCGGTGTGGCCGTTGTAATCGGCCGGGTCGATGCCCCATGCCCGCGCAATGTCGTCGAGCGGGGCGGGCACTTCGGCGCTGTGATAATCGGCGCGGGTGGTGGCCTGATGGCCGATCATCCACATCGAATTATGCCCGCTCTCATACATTTCGAACAAGGTGGTGGGCAGGCCGTCATTGATGAATGTGGCCAGTTCGGGATGGATGGTGGGCAGGTGATAGCTCTCGTTGAAATTGTCGCGGATGATCTTCCAGTTGAAATCGGCATCGCATGACAGTTTGAGCACGCGCACCCAATTGTCGAGGCCGTAATTGGCCAGACGGTCCGGCAAGGGCGCCATCCATTCGCGCAAGGGCGGGACATCATCGTCCATGCACCAGAACACGAAAGGCCCCCATGTCTCGCAGCGCAATTCGGACAGATGCACCTTGCCGCAGGGGTTGCCATCGGGGAAATCATCGGGGTCCTGCACCTTGGCCAGCACGCCATCGGGGGTGAACTGCCACCCGTGATAGCCGCAGGTGATGCGCGGCATATGCCCCGCATCGCCCAGCACCAGCCGGTTGCCGCGATGCGGACAGGAGTTGTAGAAAGCCCGGATCGTGTCATCGGCCTGGCGGACCATGATGACCGATTCCTTGCCGAAATCATGGCGGATAAAGTCGCCCTCTTCCTCCAGTTCGGCCAGCATGCCGCCCAGATGCCATACTTTGGGCCAGAGGTTGGCGTGTTCCTTCTTCATCCATTCCGGCGAGATATAGCGATCCGCCGTGATCGTGTCGCCGCGCACGGCCACATCGAATTCGGGCGAATAGCGCGACTTGTTTTGCTGAAGCGTCATGGGATGCTGTGTTCCGTATCCGTGGCCCGACGGGGGAAGGCGGTTGAAAGCGAAAGAGCGGATTTACATCACCGGTTCGGGCAGGGTCGGATCGTCCTGCAAATACCAGTTCAGCCATTCGTGGAAATACTGGTTGCCCCGCTCGTTCCGGCCAAAGGTGAGATGGTCATGCGCGCCGCTTTCCAGACCTTTCTGGATTTCCATGCCGATCACGTAATCTTCCTGATAGGTGACATCGCGGAAGAAATTCATCATGGCCTCAACGCTTTCGCGGTCGGCATCGTCGCGGATCGGCTCGCGGCGCAGGTAATGCAGGACTGTGCGGTTCCTGTCCGGCGTGGGGCCGGGAAAGAGCTGGGCGACCTGCGTGATCTCCGGGGCCAGAAAGGCCGAGACATTGGGGAACAGGATCCGCACAAAGTCGAAGCCGTTGTTTTCCTGATCGCCCCACTGATCGCGCGGAATGCTTTTCAGCGCCTCGGCGATGCGGTGCTGGGGAAAGCCGATGCGCATCGATGGGCCAAAGCCTTCATAGAACGTCCGGTTGGACGGGGTGCGCGGCTCGATGGTGGCAGGGTGGAGCGAGGCGAAGTGATAGCCTTCGAGATAGCCGTCAAAGGCGATCTTCCAATTGGCCCCTTCGATCACACGGGTGCCAAGATAGGCCCAGTTGGCAAAATCGACCGCCTCGAAATCCTCGAGGAAGCCCTGAAAATAGTGGTCGAGATCCATCGGCGCATTGGGCGTCAGGCACACGAAGATCATGCCCCCCCGTTCCTCGCAGGGCAGGGCGCGCAGGGCCAGCCCCGCCTTGTCCACATCGCCGAAGGTCGCACTTTCCGACAATCCGATCAGCTTGCCGTCCTGTGCAAAGGTCCAACCGTGATATTTGCAGGTGAAGCGCGCGCAATTGCCCCGCCCTTCCGACGCCACCGGCGCCCCGCGATGCGAACAGACATTGAGGAACGCGCGCACCTTGCCATGCTTGTCGCGGCTGATCAGCACGGGCAGGCCCATCGCCTCCATCGCCTTGTAATCGCCCGGATCGGGCATTTCGGCCGTAAAGCCCAGCATCAGCGGCACGCGGCGGAAAATCAGCTCCATTTCCGCTTTCCACTGATCGGGGTCGGTATAGCTGGCGGTGCGCACCCTTGCGGTCGACTGGGCCTGATAGGTGGTTTTGTGTTCCACATAATCCAGCATGATTTCCGCAACATCGCCGATCCGCTGGCGGCGGTCCACCTTATGGGTGTTCATCAATCCTCTCCTCCCTCGTGCGGGGTGCTTGAGGGCGCAGACTGCCGCAGGCGAAAGGTGCTGCCAAGCTGGGACAGGTGACAGGTTCCGCACGCTTTTGCCCTCACTCTTTTGACAAGTGGACAGGCATGGCGGGCGGCTCCACAAGGGACCCAAACACGAGAGAGGTTCATGGGCAACAGCAATAAGACACCCCGACATTGGCCGGCGATGCTCGCGCCGCATCAGCGCGCGTTTGCGCGCCAAGGCCTGTGGCCGGACCGCACGATTGCCGACCGGGCGCAGGACTGGGCGCAGAGCCGCCCCGAAGACATTTGCCTGATCGACCCGCAGGGGGCGATGCCGATGGGCGCGGTTTGGGCTGAGGCGATGGCGCTGGCCTCGGCGCTGCGGGCAAGGGGGCTGTTGCGCGGTGATGTGGTGGCGTTTCAATTGCCCAACTGGCGCGAGGCGGCGGTGCTGAACATGGCGGCGGCGCTTTCGGGGCTGGTGCTGAACCCGATCGTGCCGATCTATCGCGATGCCGAAATGCGGATCATGCTGGGCGATTGCCGGGCGCGGGCGATCTTTGTGCCGCATGTTTTCCGCAAGGTGGATTACCTTGCCATGGCCCGCCGGGTTCAGGCCGATCTGCCCGAACTGACGCATATCTTCACCGTGCGGGGCGCGGGCGGCGATGACTATGCCGCGCTGATCGAGGCGGGCGCAGCTTTGCCCTCTGCCCGCCAAGCCATTGATCCCCAGAGCATCAGCATGGTGCTTTACACATCGGGAACGACCGGGCGGCCAAAGGGCGTGTTGCACAGCCATGCCACGCTGGGCCGCATCATCGAACAGAGCGCGGCCTATTGGGGGCTGGGCCGGGGCGATGCGATGCTGATGCCTTCGCCGGTGACGCATGTTTCGGGCTATGCCAATGGTCTGGCCATGCCCTTTGTCGTGGGCACGCAAACCGTGCTGATGGAAAGCTGGAATGCCGATGAGGCGCTGGCGCTGATCAACCGCCATCAGGTGGTGGGCACGGTGGCGGCCACGCCCTTTCTGGTCGAACTGGCCCATGCGGCGCTGGCGGCGGGCGATGTGCTGCCCTCCTTGCGCTTCTTTGCCTGTGGCGGCGCGGCGGTCGCGCCCGAAGTCATTGCGCGCGCGCGCAGGGCCTTTGCCCATTGCGCCCCGTTCCGCGTTTTCGGCAGCTCCGAAGTGCCGCTGGTCACCTTTGGCTGGCCCGATGATCCAGACCTTGCCGCCACCACCGACGGGCGCATCGTCGATTATCAGGTGCGCATCGTGGACGAGGGCGGCCGCGATCTGCCCGATGGGCAGGAGGGCGAGATCCTGGCGCGGGGGCCGGCGATGATGGCCGGCTATGCCGATCCGGCCCAGACCGAGGAGGCTATTGACGCGCAGGGCTATTTTCGCACCGGCGATCTGGGCCTGCGCGATGCGCGCGGCGGGTTGACCATCACCGGGCGCAAGAAGGATCTGATCATCCGTGGCGGCGAAAACATCTCGGCCACCGAGATCGAGCAGGTCTTGCTGACCCATCCCGCCGTTGCCGATTGCGCGGTGGTGGCCATGCCGCATCCGCGTCTTGGCGAAGGGGTTTGCGCCTATCTCGTCGTGCAGGGCGCGGTGCAGGCTCAAAATCTGGCCGAGCATGTCGCGCAAAGCGGGATGGCCAAGCAGAAGATCCCCGAACGCTTTGAAATCGTGGAAAGCCTGCCGCGCACCGCTTCGGGCAAGATCCGCAAAGACCAACTGCGCGCGGATATTGCCGAGCGTATCAAAACCGAAGCCGGGGGCTGAAAACCTCCCCCGGCCCAGTTTTTTAACCGCCCGTCGCGGCCGCAATGGCCGCGCCCATTTCTTCGCGCGTGGGGTTGCGGCGCAGCGTCAGCCCGCCATTCACCTGAAGGTTTTCGCCGGTCATAAAGCATTCGTCGCTGGCCAGAAAAACGGCGGCGGCGGCAATATCATCGCTGGTGCCGATCCGGCCCAGCGGATAGCCCGCCACGAAACAGTCGAACAGGCCGGGCACCGTCTTGGCGTCGGCCGTCATCGGCGTTTCGGTCAGGCCCGGCGAAATCGAATTGGCGCGGATGCCCTCGATGCCGAATTCATGGGCGACACAGCGGATGACGTGATCCGTTCCCGCCTTGGTGCCCATATAGGCGGCGTGGTCGTTGAGCATGATCGTGGCGGTGGCGCTGCTGATCTGGATGATCGAGCCGCCGTTGCCGCCCATGCTGCGCGCCATCTTGCGGATCATGGCCTGAAAGAACTGATAGGGGCCGATATATTGCAGATCGGTCATCGCGTCCAATTCCTCGCGCGTGGTGTCGAGAAAGGGTTTGAGCAGGCCCCAGCCGGTGGCGTTGACGGCAATGTCCACGCCCCCCATCGCGGCCACGGCGGCATCGGCCATCGTGGCAAGGCTCTGGGCGCTGGTGATGTCGCAGGCAGCCCAGTGACACCCGTTGGCCCCGGCAAAATCGGCCAGCACGCTTTCCTTGCGCCCCGCGACCATCACGCTGGCGCCTTCGTCCAGAAAACGGCGGGCGATATGCTGGCCCATGTTGCCCTTGCTGCTGGCGCCCAGAACGATGGCGCGCTTGCCTGTCAGTCGGCCCATTTTATCCCCTCGCTTTGTCTTGGTTGCCCCTTGCTATCACACTGGCCTGTCCGCCATTCCTCTCCAAAAGGCGAGTGGCAGGCCGGGGAAGGGATGCGCAAGGTCGCCCTGTCACCGGCGCTGCTGTGGCGCGGCAGAGAGGATTTACGAACATGGATCTGGGACTGAAGGGCAAAAAGGTCATTCTGACCGGGGGCAGCCGGGGTATCGGCCGCGCCAGCGTCGAATTGTTCGCCGCCGAAGGGGCCGATGTCGCCTTCTGTTCGCGCAACGCCGATCAGGTGGCCGAAACGGTTGCCAGCCTCGAAAAGCATGGCGGCAAGGTGTTTGGCTCGGCCTTTGATATGGAGGCGGGCCATGACGCCTATCGGGCATGGCTGGCTGGGGCGGCGGATGCTCTGGGCGGTTGCGACATCTTTGTGCCGATGATTTCCACCAGCGGCGCGGGCGCGACCGGCGATTGGCAAAAGGGCCTTGATTACGACATCATGGGCGCGGTCATCGGCGTGGAGGTTCTGGAACCGCATCTGGCCGCATCGGGCGCGGGCAGCATCGTCATCACCGCCAGCACGGCCGGTCTGGAAACCTTTATCGTGCCGCAGGGCTATAATGCGCTCAAAGGCGCGCTGATCGTCTATGCCGGACAGCTCAGCCAGGCGCTGGGCCCCAAAGGCATCCGCGTGAATGCCGTTTCGCCCGGCCCGATCAAATTCCCCGGCGGCAATTGGGAGGCGATCGAGGGCATGATGCCCGAACTTCATGACGCCACGCTGGCGCAATTCGCGCTGGGCCGTTGGGGCGGGCCAGAGGAAGTGGCGCGCGCCGTGGTGTTTCTGGCCAGCCCGGCGTCCTCTTACACCACGGGCACCAATATCGTGGTCGATGGCGGCTATACCAAGCGGGTGCAGTTCTGAAGCGGGGCGGGGCGATCACATCCGGGTCATCGCCCCGCCGTCCACCATCCATCCCTGCCCGGTGACAAAGCGCGCATCGTCGCTGAGCAAAAAGGCGATGACATCGGCAATATCCTCTGGTTGCCCCAGACGGCCGAGCGCGGATTTCTGCTCCCAATGGGTGCGGTATTCGGGCATGGCGGCAAAGGCGGGCGCGGTCATCGGCGTGTCGATGGCGCCGGGCATCACGCAATTGGCGGTGACGCCATCGGCGCCAAGTTCGCCGGCCAGCGCGCGGGTCATGCCCAGCACGGCATGTTTGGACGTGCCATAGGCCACCAATCCGGCATCGCCAAAGGCCGATGTGACCGAACCGATGGTGACGATCCGCCCCGCCGGGCTGGCGCGCAAATGGGGCGCAGCATCGCGGATCAGGCGGAAAACGGCGGTGACATTGACCGCCATGACCTGTTCGAAATAGTCGTCGCTATGGCCCTCCAACGGGCAAAAGGCGCTGACCCCGGCGCAGGGCACGACGAAATCAAGGCGGTCAAAACGGGCAAGGGCCGCCTCGGTCAGGGTCCTGCCCGCGTCCTTGGCGGCCACGTCCAGCAGCAGGTCGACATCACCCTTCAGATCCGCGGTCAGCACCAATGCGCCATCCTCGCGCAGCCGCCGGGCGGTGGCCGCGCCAATGCCCGATCCCGCCCCGGTAACGATGCCGCAGCGCCCGTTCAGCCGCCCCGCCATCAATCGACCTCCAGCACCAGTTTGCCGGTGTTGGCCCCGGTGAACAGGCGCATGAAGGCATCATAGGCATTGTCCAGCCCGAACCGGATATCCTCGTCCACGCGCAATTTGCCCTCGGCAATCCATTGGGCGATTTGCGCGCCGCCCTCGGCAAAGCGGGGGACATAGGCGGCGATCAGAAAGCCCTTGATGGTGGCCTGTTTGACGATCACCTGCCACAGGTTGCGCATGCCGACCTTTTCGGCGCTGTTATACTCGCTGATCAACCCGCAAAGCACGACGCGGGCATGCAGCGCGAGGTTGAGCATGGCAGCGTCCATCACCTCTCCGCCGACATTTTCAAACAGGATGTCAATGCCTTGCGGCGCCGCCTCGGCGATTTCCGCCGCGATCTGAGCCTGTGATTTGTCTTTGTAATCAATGGCCGCATCAAAGCCGTAATCGCCCACCAGCCGGCGGCATTTTTCCGCGCCGCCCGCAATGCCGATCACCCGCATCCCCATGATCTTGCCGATCTGGCCCACCATCGAACCGACCGCTCCGGCCGCGCCTGTCACCAGCAGCGTCTCGCCCGGTTGGGGCTGTCCGGCATCAAGCAGCCCGAAATAGGCCGTCAGCCCAACCGCCCCCACCGCCGAAAGATAGCGCGATGGCCGGTCAACCATGCCCACATCGATCCGGCTGGTGAAGCCGCCGGGCAACACTATCGAGAAATCTTCAATCGCATTGAGCCCCAGCACCCAGTCGCCGGGCGCAAAATCGGGATTGCGCGATTCCTCCACCACGCCCACGGTCGTTGCACGCACCGGATCACCCAGCGCAATGGGCGGCATATAGCTGGGCGCATCATCCATCCATCCGCGCTGGGCCGGATCAAGCGAAATGAAGCGGTTGCGCACCACCATCCCGCCTTCGGGCGCGTGGGGCACCGCTTCGCGCACCAGTTGAAAATCATCGCGGGCAGGCGTGCCAATGGGGCGCTTTACCAAAAGAAATCGGCGGTTTTCCATGTCAGGCATAGGTCATCCTCTCTCTGGCCGGAATGTGAACCAAACGCGTCTGCATGCACCTATGATTTGTTGCAGTAGGTTCGTTTGCCTTCCCAAGCTTAGTTTGCACCAGAAGGAAAGGGGCATACCCCTTCGACTATCCACGGAGAGGAAGGACATGCAGAGCATCTTTGCAAGGCGCACAATGGGCGCGCTACTGATTGGTTCGTGTCTGGCGGGGATGCCCATGGCGGCGCGGGCGCAACAGGCGGGGGCGGCCCAGACGAGCGCTGCTCCGGTTGACAGCAATGCGATCATCGTCACCGCGCGGCGCCGTTCCGAAACGCTGCAGACAACACCCGTTGCCATCACCGCGATCAATGCCGCGATGCTGGACAACAAGGCCTCGGCCAACATCGGCGATCTGACCGGTTCGGCGCCGGGCCTGCTCATCACCCAGCAGAATTCCGGCGCACAGGCGGCCAATCTGTCGATCCGCGGCTTGACCTATGCCGACATCGAAAAGAGCCAGACCCCGACAGTGGGCGTGGTGGTCGATGGCGTGACCATCGGCACCAACACCGGCCAGTTGCAGGACGCCTTTGACATCGAACAGCTCGAAGTGCTGCGCGGGCCTCAGGGGACGCTGTTTGGCGCCAACACCATCGGCGGCGTGATCAACATTCGCCGCACGAAACCGACGATGAAGAACGGCGCCAAGCTCGAAGGTTCCTATGGCCAGTGGAACACCTGGAACACCAAGGCCGTGGTCAATATCGGCAATGGGTCCTCGCTTGGCGCCAAGTTCTGGTATTTCCACAATCAGACCGATGGCTTCTACAACAATGTCACAACAAAGCAGCCCAGCGGGTGGAGCAAGAGCGACAATTTCGGCGCGGCCTTGCGCTATCGTCCGGAAAATTCAACTTTCGACGCGATCCTTACGCTGGAAAACACCACCCAGAATTTCGATCCGGTCGTAGCCAATATCGCCAACAGCAGCGAATTGTTCTGCTCGTTTGAACCGGCGCAGGAATGCAACCGCAACACCACGACCGATCTTTACACGACCTTCAGCCAGAGCGCGACCAGCAATTACAAGGCGCCCGCCGCCACGCTGGAAATGAATTATGATGTGGGCGGGGTAAAACTGACATCGATCACCGGATGGCGCCACACCAAGGAATATCAGACTCAGGATTTCGACGGCTCATCGACCGACCTTTATTACGTTGACCGTCGCCAGCGCTACACGCAGGTCAGTCAGGAATTGCGCGGCGCGGGCAAGCTGTTTGACGGCTTCGATTATGTCGTGGGCCTCTTCTACTTCACGTCCAATTATAATCTTACGCAATGCTCCCGCGTGTTCGGTTTCAGCCCGACCACGCCGCCCTGCGTGTTCGACACCAACGCGCAAAGCGTTTATGGCAAGACCGAGAGCTATGCCGCTTTTGGTGACTTCAACTGGGCGGTGGCGGACAAATGGCGCATCTCGTTTGGCGGCCGGTGGAGCCATGACGACAAGCAATTGACCAACAGCTTTGCCAGCACCGGTCTGGTCGGGTCGGGCAAGCGGGGCTTTTCCAAGTTCACCCCCAAGATCGGCGTCGACTATCGCCCCAACTCGGACATGATGTTCTATGCCAGTTGGTCGCGCGGCTATCGCTCGGGCGGGTTCAGCCCCCGCGCCGCCACCGCCGCCACCGCCAGCACCCCGTTCCAGCCCGAAACGGTCGATTCCTATGAAATCGGCGCGAAATTCGATGCGCTCAACCGCATGCTGCAATTCAACGTGGCCGGATTCATTTCCGACTACAAGAACATGCAGCAGAACACCACGATCCCCGGCGGCCCCACCGGCAACCAGACGATCACCAGCAATGTGGGCGGCGCGACCATCAAGGGCGTGGAAATGGATGCCACCTTGCGGCCCATGGAAGGGCTCAAGCTGACGGCCAGTGCGTCGATCATGGATTCCCATTTCCGCAATTTCGTGGTCGGCAACATCTATAACGGGGCGATCGTTCCCTTCGACTATTCCAATAACCGCCTGATCTATGCGCCCAAATTCTCCGGTTCGGTTAATGCCGAATATACGGCCAAGACCGGTTTTGGCAGCGTGGTGACAACGCTGGGCCTGCGCCATATCGATCCTTACGACTCGCAGATCTCGTTGGGCGGGCTGACGCCGGTGATGTCGGGCACCACCGTGACCAAGGTGATCGTCAACGGCAATGACGCCCGCGTGCGGACCGCCACACAGGACCTGCTCGACGCCAGCATGACGCTGAATTTCAAGCTGCAGGGCGCCGATGCCTATGTCCGCGTGTTTGGCCGCAATCTGGCCGATACGCGCACGACAACGGCGGCCTTTACCGTGGCGGGCCTGTGGTCCTTTGCCTCGGCGCTTGAGCCGCGCACCTATGGCGCGACGCTGGGCGTGAAGTTCTGATTTTGTGACAAGGACAAAGGGCGGCGCGGGGTTTTCGCGCCGCCCTTTTGCAAGCAGGAGACATTCGACATGGCACGGCTAGAAGGCAAAGTGGCGCTGGTGACGGGCGGGGCATCGGTGCCCGGATTGGGCAGCACCACCGCCGTCCGCTTTGCACAGGAAGGCGCGCGCGTCTATTTGACCGACCGTGATCTGGACGGCGCGGAAAAGGTTGCCGCCGGCATTCGTGCATCGGGCGGCCATGCGGTGGCGCTGCATCAGGATGTGACCAGCGAGGCGGATTGGGACCGGGTGATGGCCGCGATTGACGAGGCGGAGGGGCGGCTCGATGTTCTGGTCAACAATGCCGGGATCGCGGTTCTGGGCATGATGGACACGGTCAGCACCGCCGATTGGCAGCGCCAGATCGACGTCAATCTGACCAGCGTATTTCAGGGCGCAAGGCGGGCCATGGCGATGATGCGCCGGGCTGGCGATGACGGGAAAGCGCGCGGCGGCTCGATCATCAATATTTCCTCGGTGGCCGGGTTGATCGGCGTTCCGGGCTGCGCCTCCTATGCCGCGTCCAAGGGCGGGGTGCGTCTGTTGACCAAGGTGGTGGCCTTGGAAGGCGCGAGCGATGGCATACGGTGCAATTCGGTGCATCCCGGCATGATCGCCACCAATATTCAGGGCGTGGCGCTCGAAGACAATGCGGCCAATTATGATGCGACCATGGCGTTGATCCCGATGGGCTATATGGGGGCGCCCGATGACATTGCCAACATGAACCTGTTCCTCGCCTCGGACGAGGCGCGCTATATCACCGGCGCGGAAATGGTGGTCGATGGCGGGATGACGGCTCGCTAAAGACTCAAGGCGGGCGTTGCGGCGCCCGCTTCACTATTGCCCGGCCACCCAGCGCAGCGCGTTTTCCACCAGCCGCCGGTAATGCGGATCGTCATAGGCCGCCGCCCCATCGCCCGGTTGCAGATAGGCCAGACGGCTGTTGATCGCCATCTTGGTCCAGCCGATCAGCGATGATCCGGGCGGATGATCCCAGCCATCGCGGCAGAACATCCGCCCCCGCACCGCCAGATCCGCCGACCAGAAATGATCGCGCGTAAAGTCGGCATCGCTGGTCAGCAGCGGCTCGACCAGATCGGTGAATACTTCGGCCAGATAGAGTTCGTCCTGCATCGCAAAGCTGGCGGGCAGGCCCGCCGTGATCGGATGGGGCATCACGCCGGCCCGATAGGCCACATCATGGCGATAACCGCTGTCCAGCCTGTCCGCTCCCCGCACATGGGCCGGGCGATAGAGGAATTGCCCGCCCAGCCATTCGTGATAATCGCCCCATGTCGGCCATCCGGCCAGCGCATGATGGAGCGCCAGCACACCCTTGCCCTGTTCCAGCAAGGCGCGAAAACCGACCTGCAAGGCGGGTGGGGGATCGATGAAGGCGGGCGGCCCATCAGCTTCGAAATCCAGCCCCGGCATATCGTAAAGCACCAGCGCATCAAAATCGCGCATCCCTTCCGGGTTCATCAACAGCGCGGCGGCGGGTTGATCGACCATCGTGGCCGAAATCCCCTCCATGGCCTGAAACATCGCGTCAAAGGCGGTGCGGTCAAACGGATGCCCGCGCACCGCGACCAGCGCGCGCAACGGGGCATGGTGGCGGATGATCGGCATCAGCGGCTCACTTTCACAATGGTTTTGCCGATATTGGCCCCGCGCATCATGCGTCCATAGGCGGTCAGCACATTCTCGATGCCCTCGCTTTGGTCAAAGGGCATGGATAAACGCCCTTCGCGCGCCCATTCGCGCAGAATCGGGGGGAAGACCCCGCCTGCGGCCAACACATCGGGAATGAAAAAACCCTCGATCCGCAACCGCCGCATCAGCACCTGATCGAAACGCGCCGGGCCGGGCAAGGGCGCCCCGCCATAGGCCGCCACCATGCCGCAGACCGCCACGCGCCCATAATGCGCCATATTGGGCAGAACAGCATCCAGCATCGGCCCGCCGACATTATCGAAATAGGCATGAATGCCGCCGTCTATGTCCGAGAGTGCGGCTGCCACATCTTCCCCTCGATAGTCGATGGCCCGGTCAACGCCGATCACCTCGCGCAGATAGCGGCACTTGGCCGGTCCGCCCGCAATCCCCACCACGCGCGCGCCCAGATTGCGCCCGATCTGACAGGCCATCACCCCGGTCGCCCCGGCCGCGGCCGATACCGCCAGCCACTGTCCGGCCTTGACCTGCGCCACATCGCAAACGCCGATATGCGCGGTCCAGGCGTTGAGCCCCAGCACGCCAAAGGGATCGCGCGGATCGTCCAGAGGCCCTGCTATCCGCTCCAGCCCGGCCACCGAAGGCACCACCACGGCCAGTTCGGCCCATTGGCCAAACCCGCGCACCAGTTCGCCCACGGTAAAGTCGGGATCGCGGCTTTCGCACACGCGGCCCAGCACCAGCCCGACCATTCTTGATCCCAGGGCCAAGGGCGGCTGATAACCATCGGTGCGGCCCGTCATCCACATCCGGGTGCCCGCATCCATAGAGAGATAATCAACCGCAACCCGCACCTGACCATCGTCCAGAGGGGCGGGCGTTTCCTCCTGCAGGCTGAGGGCGGCGGCATAATCATGCCCGTCAGGATGGGCATCGAGCCGCCAATAGCGGTTGCGCGCCATGGCTGCGATCACAGACCTTTGGGGCCGATCTGACGATGGATGTTGCGAAAGGTGCGGCGGCTGAAATACCAGCGCCCGTCGATCCTGATGCATTCATCGTCATATTGCCCCCGGTCGCGGTGGACGCCATCGGGCCAGTCATAGACCTCGGCCGTATAGGAGCGCATCACGGCCTTATCGCCATCCACCTCGATGCTGCCCGGCCATGCCTCGAACATGATGCCGGGGTAGTGTTTCATCGCCTCCACCCACATGGCGACGATGGCCTCGCGGCCATGGGTGGTGCCGATCTCGGGATAGTCAGGCAGCGACCATTGCGCATCATCGGCCCATGTCGCGCCCCATGCCTGCGCATCACAGCGCGTAACGGCGTCGGCATAGGTTTCCAGCAATTCGCGCAGGGCAAGGCGGTCTTCGGCAGGGCCGGTAAAGGGCATGGATGCTCTCCCATTTCTTGTTTCCATGATGATAGGGCCTTGCATCGCGCCGCGCGCCTAGCGCATTGCACAGGCGCGCGCGTTCAGGCCCCGACCGGCGTTTCATCCATGCCCGGCGGGCGGGCGGGCACGGCGACTTCGACCATGCCATCGACCACGCGCAGCGCGAACTGGCGCACCGCCGGATAGGCTCCGCCAATGCAGCGCCCATCGGCCAGATCGAAACGCGCGCCATGCAGCGGGCACATGATCGCCCCGCGCCGGATGCGCCCGCCGGAGAGCCGCGATGCCGCATGGGTGCAGCGGTCGTTGAGGGCCAGCCATGCGTCATCATGGCGCGCCAGCAACACCTGCCATCCGCCGATGGCGTGGACGGTCATCTGTCCCTCCGCCATCTGTCCATCCCCGATCTCGGTTTCGGCGCCCAGCCGGTGCCAGACCACATCGCTCACCTGTGCATTTCCTTTCCCGATCATGCTATTTCCACCAATGTCTTGCCGGTGGTCGTCCCCTGCATCAGGGCGATGAAGGCTTCCGGCAAGCGTTCAAAGCCGTGATGCACATTTTCCAGCGGGCGCAGCCGGCCCGCCTTGTGCAGCCGGTCGAGCATCGCCTGCGCCTCACCCAGCCTTTCGGCATAATCATAGGTCAGGAAACCACGCATTGTCAGACGCTTGACCACCATCTGCCAAAGGTTTTGGACCCCATAGGGATGGTCCGCGTCATTATATTGCGCGATCATGCCGCAGAGCGGAATGCGCCCTTTTTCGCGCATGCGGGGCAAGACAGCGTCGAGGGTCGGCCCGCCGATATTGTCGAAATAGACATCGAACCCTTCGGGCGCGGCAGCATCCAGCGCCGCGCCCAGATCCCTTTCGAGGGCGCGATAATCGACCACCGCATCCGCGCCCAATTCGTGCAGGACCTGCGCCTTATGCGCGCCGCCCGCGATGCCCACCACCCGGCATCCCGCCGCCTTGGCCAGTTGGACCACCGTGCTGCCCGTGGCGCCCGCCGCGGCGCTGACCAGCACGGTTTCGCCCGCTTTGGCCTCGCCCACGGCAAACAGGCCCACCCATGCCGTCAGCCCCACCGGACCCAGCGCGCCCATATAGCTGCGCAGCGGCACATTGGCGGCGGGCGTCACCCGCTCCAGCCCCAGAGCATCAGGCCCGATGACGAAATGATCCGACCATGTAGCAAAGACCCGGACATAGTCGCCCACCGGCCAGTCGGGATGGTGCGACTCCACAATCTGGCCCAGCGACATGCCGTTGACCGGCGCGCCAAGCGCAACCGGGGGCAGATAGGAGGGCCGGTCATCAAGAAATCCGCGAATCGCCGGATCGACCGAGCCGACCAGCATCCGCACCAGCATCTGCCCTTGGCCCGGCCGGGGCATCGGGGTTTGCGACAAGGCAAAGCAGTCCTGGGTCGGCACTCCGACCGGGCGGCGGCGCAGGATGATATGGCGGGCAAACGCCGGCAGAGAGGAGGGCAAGGCCATGGCAGGGCATCCTGTGTGTTTGTCCATGCTTGATAAGGCCCCGGACGGCCCGATGGCCTCTAGCCTTTTCGCTAGGTGGAGGTTGCCCCCTCAGAGGCGATGATGGGGCAAGATCGAACAAGAACCGAAAAGGGATGCCGCCATGACTCCGGACGAGATGATCGCCTTTGTTGATGAACTCTATGAACTGACCGGCACCGGCCAGTGGGATGCGGCCGCCGAGCGTCTGACCGAGGATTTCGTGGCGATCGAGGCCGATGGCCTGCCGATGGAGGGGGCCTATCACGGCAAAAACGGTCTCTATGACCTGTTTGTCAAGGTGATGGGCATGATGGATGTGGTGGCGATGGAGCGGGTGGAAACCACCGCCGGACGGGACCATGCCGTGACGATCCTTTCGCTGCGCTTTGCCGATCCGGCGCTGAAACCAGCAGAATTGTGCGAAGTCTTTCGCTTTCGCGATGGCAAATGCTGCCAGATCAAGCCCTATTATTTCGACCCGGCCACCATCCATGCCGCCGTTGCGGCCAAGGCGCGGGGCCAGACACAATGAGCCTTACCCGATCGTCTGACATCCACATTGCCTATACGGCCGCCCCCGTCATCAAGGCATAAGCAGTTTGAACTTGGCCTTTGTCGTCTCGGTCAGCCATGTGTGAACGGCGCGAATGCGCTGAAGGCTGTGGGTGTCCTTGTGTGTGACCAGCCAGAAGCTGCGGATAATCACCTGATCGGGCAGGACGCGGACCAGTGCGGGATCGCCGTCGCCCATAAAGCAGGGCAAAACGCCGATGCCGCCCGATGCCGCCAGGATGCGATGTTGGGCGAGGATCGATGTCGAACGCAGATTGGCCACCAGATCGGCGTCGATCTCGGACAGATAATTGAGTTCCGGCGCATAGATCAGTTCAGGGACATAGCCGACGAGTTGATGCCCCGATTTCAGATCCCGCGTCTGTTTGATCGCCGGGCGGCCTGCCAGATAGTCCGGGCTGGCGTAGAGTCGCAAAGCGTAATCGGACAGTTTTCTGGCGATCAGCGGGCCGGATTTGGGGCGGGACAAGAGAACGGCAATGTCGGCCTCGCGCCGCGAAGGGCTGAGAAATCCGCTTGTGGCAACCAGATCGATCACCAGTCCGGGATGGCGCGCGGCCAGATCCCCCAGATTGGGCGCCACGACCGAATTGCCAAAGCCTTCGGAAACGCTGATCCGCACATGGCCGGTCAGACCCGAATCCGGGCGGCCTGTTTCCAGCTCCCGGCTTGCCTGCGCCATGGCCTCGACCGCCACCAGCACCCGTTCGCCGGCCTGTGTCAGGATCTGGCCCTCGCGCGTTTGTTCAAAAAGCGTGGCCCCCAGCCGGTTTTCGAGGCGACGCAGGCGCCGACTGACCGTGGTGGCGTCCATGCCCAAGGCCTCACCGGCCAGAGCAAGTTTGCCCGCGCGCGCCACGGCCAAAAAGGTTTGAAAATCGCTCCAGTCCGTGACCTGCATTTTTGCATCCTAAGATGCAAATACGATGGTTGCCATAGAGATTTGTCGGTTTACTCAATCGGCAACAAAATTTTTGAGGAGAGCCAGATGCGCCTGATCGACCATCATATTGTAGGCGGCACCGCCGGGGCAACCGGGCGCAGGTCGCCGGTGCTCAACCCTTCGGCGGGCGAGGTTCAGGCCGAGGTGGCCCTGGGGGATGCTGCGCTGCTGGAGCGCGCGGTGGCCGCCGCTTTGGCGGCCCAACCGGCATGGGCCGCGACCAACCCCCAGCGCCGCGCCCGCGTGATGTTTGAATTCAAACGTCTGGTCGAGGCCAACATGCAGGAACTGGCCGAACTGCTGGCCAGCGAGCATGGCAAGGTGATCGCCGATGCCAAGGGTGATATTCAGCGCGGTCTGGATGTGATCGAATTTGCCTGCGGCGTCCCCCATTTGCTGAAGGGCGAATATACGCAGGGCGCAGGCCCCGGCATCGACGTCTATTCGATGCGCCAGCCCATCGGCATCGGTGCGGGCATCACGCCTTTCAACTTTCCCGCCATGATCCCGATGTGGATGTTTGGCGTGGCGATTGTCTGCGGCAATGCCTTTATCCTCAAACCTTCGGAGCGCGATCCTTCGGTGCCGGTGCGCCTGTGTGAACTGATGCTGGAGGCCGGCGCGCCAGAGGGCATTCTGCAATGCGTGCATGGTGATAAGGAAATGGTGGACGCCATTCTCGACCACCCCGCCATCGGCGCGATCAGCTTTGTCGGCTCGTCGGACATCGCCAACTATGTCTATGAACGCGGCGCCCGCAACGGCAAGCGCGTGCAGGCGATGGGCGGGGCCAAGAACCACGGCATCGTGATGCCCGACGCCGATATGGATCAGGTGGTGCGCGATCTGTCGGGCGCGGCCTTCGGTTCGGCGGGCGAACGCTGCATGGCGCTGCCCGTGGTGGTGCCGGTGGGCGAGGGGACGGCAGAGCGCCTGATCGAAAAGCTGCTGCCCGAAATCGAGAGCCTGCGCCTTGGCATTTCGAGCGATCCGGATGCCCATTACGGCCCGGTCGTCACCGGCGATCACAAGGCCCGCGTCGAGGGCTGGATCGCCAAATGCGAGGCCGAAGGGGGCAAGATCCTCGTCGATGGCCGGGGCTTTACGCTTCAGGGCCACGAAAAGGGCTTCTTTGTCGGGCCGACGCTGATCGATCATGTCACGCCCGACATGGAAAGCTATAAGAACGAGATCTTCGGGCCTGTCCTGCAAATCGTGCGTGCGCCCGATTTCGAAGCGGCCCTCGCGCTGCCCAGCAAGCACCAATATGGCAATGGCGTGGCGATCTTTACCCGCAACGGCCATGCCGCGCGTGAATTTGCCGCGCGGGTCAATGTGGGCATGGTGGGCATCAATGTGCCGATTCCCGTGCCGGTGGCCTATCACACGTTTGGCGGATGGAAACGCAGCGCCTTTGGCGATACCAATCAGCATGGTATGGAGGGCATCAAGTTCTGGACCAAAATCAAGACGATCACCGCCAAGTGGCCTGATGGTTCGCTGGATGGCGGCAATGCCTTCATTATTCCGACAATGGCGTAAATTATGATGACGGATGCCTTCACACTTTCGCCCGATCAACTGGCCATACAGGAAGCGGCGCGGCGTTTCACGGCCGATGCGATCACCCCCCATGCCGCGCGCTGGGACGAGGAACATCACTTCCCGCGCGAGGTGATGCAGGCGGCCGGTGAAATGGGTTTTGGCGCGATCTATGTCGGCGAGGAGAGCGGCGGGATCGGGCTGGGGCGTCTGGAAGCGGCGCTGGTGATCGAGGCGATGGCCTATGGCTGCGCGGCAACCAGCGCCTTTATCTCGATCCACAACATGGCCGCCTGGATGATCGACCGCTTTGGCAGCGCGGACTTGAAATCACGCTATTTGCCCGCGCTGGTGGGGATGGAGCAATTGGCTTCCTATTGCCTGACCGAGCCGGGCAGCGGGTCGGATGCCGCCGCGCTGCGCACCACGGCGCGGCGGGATGGCGGTGATTATGTGCTCAACGGCACCAAGCAGTTCATTTCGGGCGGCGGGGTCAATGATGTCTATCTGATCATGGTGCGCACCGGCGAGGCCGGGGCGCGGGGCATTTCCTGCGTGGTCGTGGAAAAGGGCATGAAGGGCGTCAGTTTCGGCGCGCCGGAGAAAAAGCTGGGCTGGAATGCTTCGCCCACGGCTCAGGTCATTCTGGACGATGTGCGCGTGCCGGTCGCCAATCTGTTGGGAGCCGAGGGGGACGGTTTCAAGATCGCCATGGCGGGCATCGACGGCGGGCGGGTCAATATCGGGGCCTGCTCGCTGGGCGGGGCGCAGCGCTGCCTTGACGAGGCGGTGCAATATACCAAAGACCGCAAGCAGTTCGGCAAGGCGATCGCCGATTTCCAGAACACCCAGTTCCAATTGGCCGACATGGCCACCGAGCTGGAGGCGGCCCGCGCGCTGCTCTATATGGCCGCCGGCAAGATCACGGCGGGCGCGGGGGACAAAACCGCTTTTGCCGCCATGGCCAAGCGCTTTGCCACCGATACCGGCAGCAGCGTGGTCGATCGCGCGCTGCAGATGTTCGGCGGCTATGGCTATTTGCGCGACTATCCGATCGAGCGTTTCTGGCGCGACCTGCGCGTGCACCGCATCCTTGAAGGCACCAATGAAGTGATGCGCCTTATCATTGCGCGGGAGTTGCTGAAGTGAGCCTTGATGACGCATCCGCGACGCCCGAAGTTCTGGTTCGTGTCGAGGGCGGTGCGGGTCTTCTCTCGCTGAATCGCCCGCGCGCGATCCATGCGCTGACGCTGGATATGGTGCGCGCGATGACGGGTGCGCTGCTTGACTGGCGCGGGGATGATCGGGTGCAGGCGGTGCTGATCGACCATGCGGTGGATGCGGGTGGTGATCCCAAACTCTCGCGCGGGTTCTGTTCGGGCGGCGACATCAGCCTGCTGCGCCATTCGGCGCTGCATGACGGGGGCGCGGCGGGGCGCCGGTTCTTCTTCGACGAATATCGCCTCAACCACCTGCTCTTTACTTATCCCAAGCCGGTGGTGGCCTTCATGGACGGCATCACGATGGGCGGGGGCGTAGGCATTTCCCAGCCCGCGCGGCTGCGTGTGGCCACGCAGAACACCCGTCTTGCCATGCCGGAAAGCGGGATCGGCCTGTTTCCCGATGTGGGTGGTGGCTGGTATCTCTCGCGCCTCGCGGGCAGGCTTGGCCAGTATCTGGCGCTGACCGGCGCGCGGCTCGATGGGGCGGAATGCGTCTGGGCGGGGCTGGCGAGCCATTATCTGCCCGCCGCCGCCCTGCCGCAGGCCAAGGCGCGGATGATCGCGGGCGAGGCGCCCGATGCGGTGCTTGATGAAATGGCCACGCCCGCGCCAGAGGCGACAATCGCGGCCCATGCCGATGCCATCGCCCGCCTGTTTGCCAGTGACCGGCTGGAGGACATTCTGGCCGCGCTGGAGGCCGATGACAGCGATTTTGCCCAAACCACACTGGCCACGATCCGCACCAAGAGCCCGACGACCTGCAAGGTTTCGCTGCGGCAATTGGCCACAAGCCGGACATTGCCTGACTTTGCCGCGAATATGGCTATGGAATACCGCATCGGGGCAAGGGTGCTGATGTTGCCCGATTTTGCCGAAGGGGTGCGCGCGGTGATCATCGACAAGGACAATGCGCCGCAGTGGTCGCCCGCTTTGCCAGATACGGTCACCGACAGGATGATCGCGGATATTTTTGCGCCTCTCCCGGCGCTGGAGGAATGGAGCCCGTTATGAGTTACGAAACGATCCTCGTCGAAACGCGCGGTGCGGTGACGCTCATCACGCTCAACCGGCCCAAGGCGCTCAATGCGTTGAACTCGCAGGTCTGCGCTGAGCTGGTGGAGGCCTTTGCCGCCTTCGAGGCCGACGACACGCAAGGCTGCGCGGTGTTGACCGGCAGCGGCGACAAGGCTTTTGCCGCCGGCGCCGACATCAAGGAAATGGCTGAAAAGCCCGCCGCCGATTTCTTTCTGGGCGACTTCTTTGCCGATTGGCAGGCGCGTATTGTGCGCGCCACCCGCAAGCCTTGGATCGCGGCGGTCAATGGTTTTGCGCTGGGCGGCGGTTGCGAACTGGCGATGATGGCCGACTTCATTCTGGCGGCCGATACCGCCAAATTCGGCCAGCCCGAGATCAAGCTGGGCGTGGCGCCGGGCATGGGCGGATCGCAGCGCCTGACCCGCGCGGTGGGCAAGGCCAAGGCGATGGAAATGTGCCTGACCGGCCGCATGATGGGCGCCGAGGAAGCCGAGCGCAGCGGCCTTGTGGCGCGCATCGTGCCATTGGCCGATCTGGTGGAGGATGCGGTGAAAACGGCGCAGACCATCGCGGGAATGCCGCGCATGGCCGCGATGGTGAACAAGGAAATGGTCAATATCGCCTTCGAAACCGGCCTCGAACAGGGCCTCCTGACTGAACGGCGGCTGTTCCAGATCCTCACGGCCACCCAGGACAAGGCAGAAGGCATGGCCGCCTTTGTCGAAAAGCGGCAAGCCGTCTGGAAAGGGCGCTAGAGGCCGGAAGGCTTCAGGCCAACGGGCCGGAGCGTATAAAAGGAGAGGTTTGCATGAAAATTGCCTTTATCGGTCTTGGCAATATGGGCGGCGGCATGGCGGCCAATCTGGCCAAGGCGGGCCATGATGTCCGGGCCTTCGATCTGGCCGAGGGGGCGCTGGAGCGCGCCCGTGCCAATGGCTGCACCACCTTTGCCACCGCGCGCGAAGCGGTGGCGGGGGTGGATGCGGTGGTCTCGATGCTGCCCAATGGCGCGATTGTGAAGTCGGTCTACAGCGCCGATGTGCTGGGTCAGGCACCTGTTGGCGCGCTGCTGCTGGATTGCTCGACCATCGATGTCGCCACGGCGCGCGAAGTGGCGGCGATGGCCGAGGCGGCAGGTTATCGCATGGTGGATGCCCCGGTTTCGGGCGGGATCGCGGCGGCCAATGCGGGGACGCTGACCTTTATGGTGGGCGGCCCGATGGACAGTTTCGCGGCGGCCGAACCGATCCTTGCGCAAATGGGCAAGGCGGTGATCCACGCGGGCGAAAGCGGGGCCGGACAGGCGGCCAAGATCTGCAACAACATGCTGCTGGGCGCCTCGATGGTGGCCACCTGCGAGACGTTCAAACTGGCCGAGCGTCTGGGGCTGGATCTCCAGACCTTCTATGACATCTCCTCCAAGGCGTCGGGCCAGTGCTGGTCGATGACCTCCTATTGCCCGGTGCCCGGCGTGGGGCCGACGACCCCTGCGGATAATGGCTATCAGGGCGGTTTTGCCACGGCGCTGATGCTCAAGGATCTCAAGCTGGCCATGGCCGCGGCGCAGGCTGCCGGGGCGCCTGTGCCGATGGGGCATCGCGCCGAGGAACTTTACGCCGCCTTTGATGCAGCGGGCAATGGCGGCGTGGATTTTTCCGCCATTATCAAAACGCTTTAAGTCCAAATACAGGAGCCGATTATGTCGGAAGCCCAGAATATCTACATTGTGTCCGGCGTGCGCACGGCGATTGGCGATTTTGGCGGTGGTTTGAAGAGCTTCATGCCTTCCGAGCTTGCGGGCCTCGTTGCGGCCGAGGCGGTGAAGCGCGCAGGCGTGGCGCCCGGCGATGTCGGCCATGTCGTGTTCGGCCAGGTCATTCCCTCGAGTGCCAAGGATGCCTATCTGGCGCGGGTTGCGGGGCTTAACGCGGGCATTCCGGTGGAAACCCCGGCGCTGACGGTCAATCGCCTGTGCGGATCGGGGCTTCAGGCGATCATTTCGGCGGCCCAGATGATGAAGCTGGGCGAGGCCGATGTGACGCTGGCGGGCGGGGCGGAGAGCATGTCGAACGCCCCCTATCACGACCATGGCCAGCGCTGGGGCCGTAAGATGGGCGATGCGCAACTGGTGGATGCGCTGGTGCAGACTTTGTCGGACCCGCTGGGCGGCTATCACATGGGCATCACCGCCGAGAATGTGGCCGAGCGGCATTGCATCACGCGTGAGGCGCAGGACGCTTTGACCGTCGAGGGCCATGCCCGCGCGATCCGGGCCATCGAGGAGGGGCGCTTTAAAGAACAGATCCTGCCCGTCGAGATCAAAACCCGCAAGGGCGTGACCGTGTTCGACACCGATGAACACCCGCGCGCGGGCACCAATGCGCAAAGCCTTGCGGCCATGAAGCCGGTGTTCAAAAAGGACGGCACGGTCACGGCCGCCAATGCCAGCGGGATCAACGATGGCGCGGCCGCCGTGGTGCTGGCCACGGGCGATGCAGTGGCGGCGCGGGGGCTGAAGCCTTTGGCGCGGATCGTCAGCTGGGGCCATGCCGGGGTGGAACCGGCGCTGATGGGCGTGGGGCCGGTCAAGGCGGTGCCGATTGCCCTCGAACGTGCGGGGCTGACGCTGGCGGACATGGATGTGATCGAGGCGAACGAGGCCTTTGCCGCGCAGGCGTTGGCCGTGGCGGGCGAACTGGGCTTTGATCCGGCCAAGCTCAACCCCAACGGCAGCGGCATCGCGCTGGGCCATCCGGTCGGGGCGACGGGCGCGATCCTGACGGTCAAGGCGGCCTATGAACTGCGCCGCACCGGCGGGCGCTATGGCCTGATCACCATGTGCATCGGCGGCGGGCAAGGCATCGCCATGGTCATCGAAAACCTCATCGAGGCGGCGTGATGACGGACTATCGTTTCATCAAGGTAAGCCGTGCGGGCGATGTGGTGACAATCGCCCTCAACCGTCCGGAAAAGCTGAACGCGCTGACCCCGGCATTGTTCGGGGAATTGGGCGATGCGGTCGAACGGGCGGTGGCCGAAGGCGCGCGGGCGCTGGTGCTGACGGGCGAGGGGCGGTTCTTCTGCTCGGGCGCCGATATTGCGCCCGATGGCGCTGGCTATGAAGGCCTGCCCGAGGATCTGGGCGAACTGCTCGACGCGGCCTACAACCCTTTCGCACGGCAATTGGCGGCGCTGGAGATTCCGGTGGTGTCCGCGCTCAACGGCCCTTGCGCAGGGGCGGGCATGAGCATCGCGCTGGCCGGTGACATCGTGGTGATGGGCGAAGGGGCTTATCTGCTGCTGGCCTTTGTCAACATCGGTCTGGTGCCCGATGCGGGGGCGACATGGCTGGTGGCGCGCAGTGCCGGGCGGGCGCGGGCGCTGGAAATGGCGCTGCTGGGCGAACGGATGGGCGCCCAGGAGGCCCGCGCGGCGGGGCTGGTCACGCGGGTTGTGCCCGATGATGCGGTATTGGCGCATGCCCAGGAATTGGCGGCTCGCCTCGCGGCCGGGCCGACCCGCGCAATGGGCCTGATTCGCCGACAGGTGGCTTTTGCGCTGGAACAGGGTTTCGAAGCCACGCTGGATGTGGAGCGGGATAACCAGTCGATTGCCGGGCGCAGCGGCGATTTCGCCGAGGCCATCAAAGCCTTTGCGGAGAAGCGCAAGCCGCAGTTCTCGGGTTTTTGAAGCCTTTGTACAGAAACAGTTTTTGAGAAGGTGTTGCCATGAAGCTCCTAGTCCCAGTCAAGCGTGTGCTTGATTACAACGTGAAGCCACGTGTGAAGGCGGACGGGACGGGTGTGGACCTGGCGAACGTCAAGATGAGCATGAACCCGTTTGACGAGATCGCGGTGGAAGAGGCGGTCCGCCTGAAGGAAAAGGGCGTGGCGAGCGAGGTCGTGGTGGTCTCGATCGGCCCGGCCAAGGCGCAGGAGACTTTGCGTTCGGCGCTGGCGATGGGCGCGGACCGGGCGATTTTGGTTTCGACCGAGGAGACGGTCGAACCGCTGGCGGTGGCCAAGATCCTGGCGAAGATCGTGGGCGAGGAAGCGCCGGGTCTGGTGGTGCTGGGCAAGCAGGCGATTGACGATGACAGCAACCAGGTGGGCCAGATGCTGGCCGCGCTGACGGGTCGGCCGCAGGGCACGTTTGCATCGAAGGTCGAGGTCGAGGGTGACGCCGTGCTGGTGACGCGCGAGGTCGATGGCGGGCTGGAGACGGTCAAGCTGGCTCTGCCCGCGATTGTGACGACCGACCTGCGTTTGAACGAGCCGCGCTATGCCAGCCTGCCCAACATCATGAAGGCCAAGAGCAAGAAGCTCGAGACCAAGGCGCCCGGTGATTACGGCGTGGACATCACGCCGCGCGTCAAGGTGCTGAAAGTGGCCGAACCTGGGTCACGCAGCGCGGGCGTGAAGGTGGCCGATGTCGATGCGCTGGTCGTGAAGCTTAAAGAATTGGGAGTCGCATAATGACTGTTTTGGTGTGGGCTGAACACGACAATGCGGTCTTGAAGGACGCCACGCTTTCGGCGGTGAGCGCCGCTGCGAAGCTGGGCGAGGTGCACGTGCTGGTGGCCGGTTTGGGTGTGGCTGGTGTGGCCGAAGCGGCGGCCAAGATCGCCGGCGTGGCCAAGGTGCTGGTGGCTGACGATGCGGCCTATGAACATGGGCTGGCGGAGAATGTCGCGCCGTTGATCGTCGGGCTGATGGGCGGCTATGACGCCTTTGTCGCGCCTGCCACGACCACGGGCAAGAACATCGCCCCGCGCGTGGCGGCTCTGCTCGATGTGGCGCAGATCTCGGATATCCTGAGCGTCGAAGGCCCCAGGACTTTCACCCGCCCGATCTATGCGGGCAATGCCATCGCCACCGTGGAATCCTCGGACGCCAAGCTGGTGATCACCGCGCGCGGCACCGCCTTTGGCAAGGCCGAGGCCACCGGCGGCAGCGCGACCATCGAAACCATCGCCACCACCGGGGACGCGGGCCTCTCCAGCTTCATCGGCGCCGAGATCGCCAAAAGCGAACGCCCTGAACTCACCAGCGCCAAGGTGATCGTCTCGGGCGGGCGCGCCCTGAAGGACGCCGAGACCTTTGCCGCCACGATCCTGCCGCTGGCCGACAAGCTGGGCGCAGCCGTGGGCGCGAGCCGGGCCGCCGTGGACGCGGGCTATGTGCCCAACGATTATCAGGTGGGCCAGACCGGCAAGATCGTCGCGCCCGAAGTCTATATCGCGGTGGGCATCAGCGGGGCGATCCAGCATCTGGCGGGGATGAAGGACAGCAAGACCATCATCGCCATCAACAAGGATGAGGACGCGCCGATCTTTCAGGTGGCCGACATCGGGCTGGTGGCGGATCTGTTCAATGCCGTGCCCGAACTGACGGGGAAGCTGTAAGCCATGAGCGAGATCCAGCGCGACACGATGCCCTATGATGTGGTGGTGGTGGGCGGAGGGCCTGCGGGGCTTTCGGCCGCCATCCGGATCAAGCAGTTGAACGCTGATCTGAGCGTCTGCGTGCTGGAGAAAGGGTCGGAGATCGGGGCGCATATTCTGTCGGGCGCGGTGGTCGATCCGCGCGCGATGGATGAATTGCTGCCCGATTGGCGGAGCAGCGACTGCCCGCTGGCTGAGGTTCCGGTGACGGACAACTGGCACTGGGTGCTCACCAAGGGCGGGCATTATGCGGTGCCCCATGCGCTGATGCCGCCCTTCATGAGCAATCACGGCAATTACACCGTCAGCCTCGGCAATCTGTGCCGCTGGCTGGGGGGCAAGGCCGAGGAGCTGGGGGTGGAGATCTTCCCCGGCTTCCCGGCGGCCGAACTGCTCTATGACGGTGATCGCCTGATCGGCGTGCAGACCGGCGACATGGGCGTCGACCACGAGGGCAAGGCGAAGGGCGACTATCAGCCGGGCATGAACCTGACGGCCAAATACACCATTCTGGCCGAGGGCGCGCGCGGGCATCTGACCAAAAGGGTCAAGGCGAAGTACGATCTGGAGCGCGATTGTCAGCCGCAGGTCTATGGTCTGGGCATCAAGGAATTGTGGGACATTGATCCGGCCAAACATGTGCCGGGCCGGGTTTTGCACACACAGGGCTGGCCGCTCAGTGAGAGCGAGAGCTGGGGCGGGGGTTTCCTCTACCATCAGGCGGGCGGGCAGGTCGCGCTGGGGTTTGTCACGGCGCTGGATTACAGGAACCCGCATGTCAGCCCCTATGAGGAATTCCAGCGCTGGAAGCAGCATCCCGCGATCCGCGCGATCCTCGAAGGCGGCAAAAGGGTCAGTTACGGCGCGCGGGTGATCAACGAGGGCGGGTGGCAATCGGTACCGCATCTGGCCTTCCCCGGCGGGGTGCTGGCCGGATGCAGCGCGGGCTTTGTCAACGTGCCGCGCATCAAGGGCAGCCACACCGCAATGAAGAGCGGCATGCTGGCCGCCGAGGCGATTGTCACCGCCATCGCCGGGGGCGAGGAAGGCACGCAGTTGGACGCCTATGAGGCGGCCTTGCGCGAGAGCTGGATCGCCGACGAGCTGAAACTGGTGCAGAACGCGCAGCCTTTGGTCGCCAAGTTCGGCGGGGCGCTGGGCACGGTGCTGGCGGGCGCGGATATGTGGGCGCGGTATCTGCGCATCAATCCGTTTGGCGCGATGGCCCACCACAGTGACGCCGAGGCCACGGGCCGGGCCGATCTCTACCAGCCCATCGCCTATCCCAAGGCGGATGGGGTGATCAGCTTCGACCGGCTCACCAATGTCTCCTTCTCCTTCACCAACCATGAGGAGGATCAGCCGTGCCACCTGAAACTGACGGATGCGACGGTGCCGACCCGGATCAACCTGCCGCGCTATGCCGGGCCGGAAGCGCGCTATTGCCCGGCGGGCGTGTACGAGTTCGTGGGCGAGGGGGATGCCAAACGCCTCCAGATCAACGCGCAGAACTGCGTCCACTGCAAAACCTGCGACATCAAGGACCCTACGCAGAACATCACATGGGTCGCGCCCGAAGGTGGCGGTGGGCCCAATTATCCCAATATGTGAAGGAAGAAGGATCTCCTGATCCCAGACGCAAGCCATGCAGTCATAGAGCATTTATTGATCGGGTGGAGCGGTCACAAACCGACAGGCTGCGGTTTAATCCTGATGGGATGATGTCTCCAGGACTTCTCTGGCGGACAGGTACACCATACGCGCCAGCATGTCCTTAAAGGCCAGCCAATTGCCCTCGCCATCGCTTCCGGCGCTATAGCCAAATCCCAGATAGCTGGCCAAGGCATGCAGCAATGTCTGTGCGATCATCTGCAATCGCGCCATCGCCGCCTCGGCGGTGGCGGAGATGTCAGGGCCAAGCAGGGCCGAGGCGGCGGCCTCGACCAACGCCTGCACCGTCTCGACACCCCTGACCCGCAGGGAGGAATCCTCGCGCGCGACGGCATGAAATGCGCGGATGATCGAGGCGCGCGCCATATGCGATTCGGCATAGATTTCGACAATGCGGGTGGCGCGCCACTCCAGATTGCCGCCTTCGCTGGCGACCTGCCGTAAACCTTCGGCAATCTGCTCCCTCAGTCCGCGCAGGACGCGCAGTTGAACTTCCTGAATCAGGTGTATTTTCGACGGGTACCGGCTGTAGATCGACGCCATCGACACACGACCTGACGCCGCCACGTCCCCCAGGGTGAATTTCTCTCCGTGTTTGCGCAGCAAGGCCTCGGCCGAAGCAAGAATACGCTCTGTCGTTGCGAGGCTGCGGGGGCCCGGATTGCGGGCAGGTCTGGAGGCAATGGTCACGGCGGCGGTTCCTGCGATGGCCTGCATCGGTGCGTGCAAACCATCGCCGCGATGATCGGATTTGCCCCATGACGCAACATCGGTTTGGGGCATCGGGCAATTTTCTATACGCCGACCTTCAATGTCCCCGATTGCAGCGCCACCAGCGATCCGCCCGGGCGCCCGTCGCGCAGCGGATTGATGGTGATCCTCACCTTGTCCCCGCTCTTGATGATGGAGTGGTTCCACCCCGCACGTGACAGGGTGTTCGGGCTTCCTCCCTCGATGCCCCACTCCACAGGCTGCCCCGTTTTCGGGTCGGTGACGGTCAGGTTGATCCAGATATGCGGGTTTGTGTATTGAAAGCTGCGCACCGTGCCCTCGATGGTCACCTGGCGCCCAAGATCAAACATCGCGAAAGAATGATGTGCCTGCGCGGGCAGCGCGGCAAGTGTGGCCATGCTCAACACACAGGCTGCAAACAGGCGGTTCAACGTCGGGTTCATCATTTGCCTCCCTGATCCTGATTGTCTGAGGATGCCGATCTGGGCAGCATGGCGCCCGGATCGCTGTCGGGCGAAGGCACCGTGCCGCCGCCGCTGCGGTAATTTTCCAGACAATTGTATTCGCTGATTTCAAAGTCGCCCGGCTTGCGTTCATACCGCTGCATGATTGTCCAGGGATGCAGCAGCGCGACCGGATCGGTGATGGTGATCTCATTCTCGATCGCATCCCGGTTGATCATGCGGATGCGCTCGGTGACGTGCATCCTGTCGCTGTGCGGCGCGCCGGTCATGCTCATATATCCGGCGCGCAGATTGCCGGTTTCCACCACCAGAACGTCGCCCTCCCAATGGGCCGAGGACACGCCGTTAAAGCTTTTCTCCTGAAATTCGCCGTGTTTCTTGCCGTCCACATAGATGCGGCGCACTTCATGCAGCACCTCGCTGATGACCCAAATCTGTTGGGGGCGGGCAACAAATTCAAAGATGCCGTAGCTCATCAGCCGCGGCATGCCGAAGGCCTGACACGTCGAGACATAATCCGGCAAGGGTGCGCCATCGGCCATCGCCTTGATCCGGCGCTGACGCACAGCCTGATATTCGGGCGTCAACGGCACATCGAGCTTGTCGTCCATCACGCTGACCAGATCCTTGATCCCCGCGAACCAGACGCCGGTGAAATCGGGACGCCCATTGGCCAGCCTCGGAAAGGTGGAGGGCGGCTGGGGCGTGGCGGCCCGGCGCGGTCCGAAATCGGTGGGAGCATCGCCCGACGGCACGGACTTTACCGTCTCGCCCGCAGTGCTTTGCGCCGATGACGGCGCGGCAAGGGCGGCCCATGCCAGGCCCGCACACAGGAGGGACAGCCGCAGGCGAGGGGCTTCAAAACGCTGTGAATGGCGCGATGTCATGGATCGTCCTCTGGCTATGCCGGGTTGATGTCAAAGAGTGCAAAGGAATTGGGGCCGACCGGCGCATCCACCATGACGGCGCCATGCCGGGGAGCCGCATCAAAGGACGAGCGATGCGCGCCGTCCTTGTCGACCAGCAGGCGGTTCACCGTGACGCGTCTGGATGTCCATAACCGGTTCATGACGGTCAGGCTCAGTTGGAATGGGCGCGGCTCTGCCGGAACAGGGCGCTGGGGCGGCAGCAGGAAATCCATCTGGACGCGCTCGGCCCCGATCGGCACCCGAAAGCTCAGCGTGTCCGACTGTCTGGGTTTGGCAAAGGCGGCCGGGCGGGCATGATTGGCCACCAGCACCCGCACCGCGCCGCTGGCCTCATCCCTGCTTGCCAGCACCGCCAGCCCATCCTCATCGCCGCCGGAGGCGGGCAGGCGCTTGCCGTTCAATGCCTGGCCCAGGGATTCGACGGCGATCATGCGCTGATCCGTCCTGCCATCCGGCCCCAGATAGCCCGCCGGGTCCTGAAACCCGTAATGCGGGTCCCACCCGCCATCGCCGCGAAAATAGCAGGCGCGATCCAGCGGGGAATCGACAAGATAAATGCCCGCCGCGACAATATAGGCCGCCGCTTCGGCCGGATGGGCGTGGTTTACCGGGATGCCCAGATAATTCCAGGAGTCCGCCACCAAGGCCGTTTTCCGAAAGCCGCGCGCATCGAGAACCGCGCGCAGCCGCTGTGCCACCACGCGCTGGTCCATCGGGTCGCGGGTGCCGTCCGAGAACCAGTTGTAGCTGAAAAAATCCAGCGGCAGCCTTTGTTCATGCACGAAATCAAGGAAGGCCTCGCGGTGCCCTGTGTCGGCATTCAACGGAAAGGCAAGGCCCGGCCCGCCGGTTTGGAGGCGGGGATCGACCCGTTTGACCGCACGGGCAAAGGCCGCATACATCGCGTGGAATTGCCCGGTCGTCCCGGCAAAGTGAAGCTTGCCGAAGTCCGGCTGATCGCCGAACTCCCAATAGCGGATGCTGTCGGGGCGACCATTGCCCCAGCCTTCAACGAAATGGCGCACGATATGTTCGACCACGATCTCGTATTTGGCGAGATCGGCGGCGGGCCGCTTGTTATGCGGAATGGCGCTGGCGATGGTGAAGAGCACCTGTGCGCCGAGGCGGTTGACCTGCGCGACCCATTGGTCGGCGGCGGCGAAATTGTAGCTGGCCGGGTCCTGCGGATCGGCATCCCAGCGGGGAAACAGGCTGTCCGGGTTGTCCACGGTGTCGAGCCGCGCGATCCAGTCGTGCGAGCGGACCATGCGGACACATCCGCGGGTCCATGAGGCGCTCATGTCCATGAACTGCGGCCGTCCGGGAATAGGGCCAGGCACGCCGGCCACCGCCATGACCGGACGGATGGCGCTGCCTTCACGGTCGGCCTCGACGACAAGGCGTCGCGTCGGACCACTCTTTGCGGATGCGTAAGAGGCCATGGAAACGCCGGCCGTTAAGATGGCGCCGCGTAAGACTTCACGTCGCTCCATCGCTCTCCCCCTTCTTTTTATAACGGTAATATTGATTACGGTATGGTTGGCTGTGGCGAGTGGAGTCAAGCCAAAATGTCGGGCCAAGTGGCGATTGGAAAATGCGGGATATCCATCCTTGACTCATATAAGTAATTAGAATTACCGTTAAGGCGCAAAAAAATGGAGAGAGTGTCATGGGGGTCAGGGCCGATTGGCTGGCAAACTCGGGCGTCGCCGTCGCCTTGCGAGAAACGCCCTGGGCCATTCCGGCCATTCAATGCGTGCATATTGCGGCGATTGCGCTGCTGATCTCCTCCTCTGTACTGGCGCAGATGCGTATCGCCGGATGGATGGCCGTTGATCAGCCGCTCGACCAGATCGCGTCCTGGGTGCAGCCGCGCCTGCGCCTTTGCATCGCGGTCCTGCTGGCCACCGGCCTGCTCATGATCCTGAGCGAACCGAACCGGACGCTCGGCAATCCGGCATTCTGGGCGAAAATGGGCGCTGTCATTTTCGCCTTCGGGCTGACCGAGATCCAGGTCCGCTTTGCGCATTCAGGCGGCGCGTTTCCGGGCTGGGGCCGCCCGGCCGCCTTTGTGGTCCTGATGCTCTGGATCGTGGCGATCGCCTGCGGCCGCTGGATCGCCTATCTTTATTGAGGATCGCATCGCCATGATTCACGAGATTCTCGACCAGCTCACCAACACGCCCCTCGCCACCGCCATCAGGGAAGGGGACATATGGTTCCCATGGCTGGAAACAGTTCACGTGCTGGCTGTCACCCTCGTTTTCGGAACAATCGTCATGGTCGACCTGCGTCTGCTGGGCCTGCGAGGCTACCGCGTCAGCACGGCCGCGGTCATTCACGAACTGGTGCCCTGGACCTGGGGGGCATTTGTCCTCGCGGTGGTCTCCGGCTCGGCGCTGTTTGTATCCAAGGCCGAAACATATGCCGACAATACCTTTTTTCGGTTGAAGATGGCGGCCCTGCTCTTTGCCGGCCTCAACATGATGATCTTTCACCTTGGCGCATACCGGTCGATCAGCGACTGGGACACGGCAAGCATTCGTCCCCTCGGCGCCCGTCTGGCCGGCGGCCTTTCGCTGGCGTGCTGGCTCGCCGTGCTGTGCTGCGGCCGCTGGATTGGTTTCACGCTTTCGAGCTTTTGACCTGTTGGGTGATGGGAATTGTGGTCATGCCTCTACGATGGAAACTTGCTCTTGGAATTGCGGCCTTTGCAGCCTCAGGTGCGATGGTCCGAAACGCATGGGCAGGCAGCGAGGAGGCCTCGGCCGCGCTGCCGCTCAAGGAGATCATGGCCCATGTCATGCAGCGCAATGCGCTCCAGCTGTGGTCCTGGACGACCTATCTCAGCGACGAGAAGGGTAATCGCTACATGGCGCCCGGAACCGAGGCCGAGTGGGAGGATGCGGAAAGCGATGCGCTGACGCTGGCACAAATTGCCACGAGCCTGAAGGTCGCGGATCGGCGGCTTGATGATCAGTGGGACAGGTATATCGGCGATTTGGAAGTGGCCGCTTTGCAGAGCGCCGCTGCGGCTGAAAAACACGATTTCGAAGGGCTGCTGAAATCGGCGAACGCCATCGACGCAAGATGCGTCGCATGCCACATGCATTATGTTCCGGAACTGGAAGGTGCCTCCGCCCTCAGCAGAGCCAAGCGGTAACTGGAACTGCGCGGGGTGAGCGACTTGCCCCTCCGGCAGATCGGTCGCGCCGGGGGCGAATTCCACGATTATTTACATAATTTGCATTCACGCAGAATCCGACGTGCGCGAAAACGGTCCTGACGCCACCTAGCGGGCGCGGTAATCCAATGCGTAGCGCCGCAGCGGATGGAAGGCGGGCGCAGCCGATGGGCTGCGTCCGCCACATGCCGTTGCAAAACGGCCCTTCTTTTCATCCCCTGATCAATCCCACTCGGTTCGTCGCATTGCGGCGGGGTTTTCAACAGGGTCGGTCGCCATGCCTTGATCGGCAAAGAGCGCGCCCTGTCCGGCCTCCAACGTCAAAATCGCATTCGCTTGGCCTCAAACCGGCGGGTGGCAAACATGCCCCGCGCGACCGCACCCGAAGCGGCAAACATGCCCGCAAGCGCAAAATCTTCAAAATCGTCCAATGGCTTGCCTTGGCCCCCGGCCATGCGGGCGCCGCGCCGACGCATCTTGGCCTCTCCTCCGCCAAAGCGTAATTTCTGTAAAACTACGAGGATCGCAATCAAAATAAAGAAACCAAGATCGTGCCATAACGCAATTAAAGGGGGAGGATAAGTTATAATACTTATCACGAAAATCGCTATGCATTTGCCCGAGTTGCAAGTTTTGATCCGATCATTATCGACCAGACAATATATCGCGATTTCGATGCCTTTCGCACTTCAGGTACCATCTTTTATAAGGATCTGCACATGACCGTCGTCCTGCGTATCGCCTCGCATGAAACTGGACGCCATGTCACAAAGAAGCTGCGGAAAGGGGTGAACGACATCACACTGCCCGCCGGCGCGCATGTCGAGGTTGTCGATTCCCAGCACCACAGCGCCCTGCGTCCGGCCAAGGCCGAATTCGCCCAAGGCAAGCTGATCCTCGATTACAATCAGGGCGATGACGCCATCCAGCTGCGCATCGCGGGCGAAGCGATCGATGGGCTGGACAGCAACGGGCCGCTGGATCTGAGCGCGATCAGCACCGCCCTTGACAGCGCGAATCCGGGTGAAGGCGCCTGGGCCGCCGCGGAATGGGGCAATGACGAGGCCGATGCACAAGGCGCGGGCGGAGCCGACAATGCCGATGACCACCATCATGGCCTGTCCGGCACGCTGCTGCTCCTGCTGGGCCTTGGCGCGGCGGGCGGACTGGCCGGGGCGCTGGCGGGCGGCGGCGGCGGTGCGGCGGCTCCCGCCACGCCGCCCACAGCCCCTGTGGTCGCGCTGGGCAATGGTGTGGGCACCAACGGCGCCAATGCCGCCGAAGCCACCCAGACCAGCGGCGTCGTCACCGTCAATGCCGCCTCGGGCACGACGATCGATGTCACCTTCACCAATGGCACGCATACGCTGACCAAGACCGTGACCGGCACCGGTTCGGCGGTCGCCGTGGTGCTGACTTCGGCGGATCTGACCACGCTGGGCGACGGCACGATCGCGGTCAGCGCGGTGGCCAAGGCCAATGGCCTGTCAAGCAGCGCGGCCACCAACAGCTTCACACTGGACACCACCGGCCCCGCCGCGCCCACGTTGACGCTTGCCTCCGACACCGGCGCCTCGGCCACCGACCACGTGACCAGCAACGGCTCGATCAGCCTCACGGCGGAAAACGGCAGTTCGGTCGCGCTGACCTTCACCAACGGCAGCCACACCCTGACCAAGTCCGTGACCGGCACGGGCAGCGCGCAGACCGTCACCCTTTCCGCCAGCGATATGGCCACGCTCGGCGAGGGCGCGGTCAGCGTTTCGGCGGTGGCCACCGATGCGGCGGGCAATGCCGGTTCGGCGGGCACCCTGTCCTACACGCTTGACACCGTAACCGCCGTCGGCATCACCAGTCAGCCCATTCTGGTGGGCGGCGCGCCGGTGCTTTCAGGCACGGCCGAAACGGGCGACACGGTGGTCGTCACCATCGCGGGCGCCACCTATCAGACCACGGCCACGGGCGGCATCTGGTCGGTCGACACCGCCACTGCCACGCCCACCAGCGGCACGCTGGCGCTGAACACCAACGGCATCAACGCGGTGGGCGTGACCGCCACGGATGCGGCGGGCAACACCGCCACGGCTTCGCAGAACCTCCAGCTCGTGGCCTCCAGCTCGGGCGTGGTCACCACCGATGCCACCAATGTCACGGTACAGGTCAACGCCATTGACGGCAATGTGCCGATCACGATCAACGCGCCCAACGCCACGGCGCTGACCATCACCGGCAATCCCAACGGCAGCCCGGTCGATGTCACTGTCGCCGACAAGACCCCCGGCGCGGTCGATTCCTATCCGCTCACGCTCATCGCCAATGTTTCGCCCGCCAGCAATCCGGCCCAGCCCAATCTGCTGATCCTTGATTTCGCCTCGGCGCAGGACCGCGTTGTCCTCTCCTCGAACAGCAGCGTGCAGGGCTTCAGCCAGATCGAGGTGCGCAACGGCACACTCGACCTGTCGGGCGTCAATCTGACCGGCATCGTCAATATCCAGATCAATTCGGGCGTGGTCCTCACGCTGGATCAGTTCGAGGCGCTTTCCTCGCTGGTCAGCCTGTCGGGTCTGGGGCAACTGACGATCCACCTCGACACGCAAAGCCAGATCAACGACCTCATCACCTTCCTGCAAAATCCGGGCAATCTGTTCCTGATGGGCACCACGGTGACCGTTGAATATGGCAGCAGCAACACCGTTATCAGCGACAGCACCGCGGCCAATCTCATTGCCGAGCTGAATTTCCCCTCGATCCCCCAGATCAGCAGCGCGATCAACGCCCTGCAGACCGCGGTCGCGGGCAACACCTCGTCGATTGCCCTGCTGATCGACGACGCCTCGGCTCATGGCGGCACGGCGACCACCGGTTCGATCACCGGCCTTCAGGCTGCGCTCACCGCGCTGCAGGCGCAGGTGAACCAGCAGCAGCTCGATCTCAACGCCATTGCGGCGCATAATCTGGATTCACTCCAGACGCTGGTGGACAATCTGTCCTCGGCGATGACTTCGCTGACCGCGCAGGTGAACACGCAGGCGACCCAGATCGCCGCCAACACCGCCGACATTGCCACGCAGGCAACCCAGATCACCGGGATTTTGACCAATATCGGCGCGCTGCAGACCGCCGTCTCGGCGCTCCAGACCGGCAACAGCGACAATGCCGCCGCGATCACCGCGCTGCAGGCCGCCCATGACAGCCTGAGCGCCACTGTTACGGCGCTCCAGACCACGCTCCAGCACGATATTGCCACGCTGCAGGGCGCCAATTACGCCAATGCCACCTATCAGGACATCGCCTCGCTCAGCGCCCAGATCGACGCGCTGAACAGCGCGGTAGCCGCCCTGCAGGCGCTGGTGGGCCAGAGCAGTGTTGCCGACCAGATCGGCGCCGCCATCGGCCACCCCACCAACGGCAGCGGCGCGGCCACCGGCCTGTGGGTCGACATTGAAAGCGCGATCAGCGCCTCAGCCGCCACGCTCCAGACCGAGATCAACAGCACCAACGCCAATCTCGCGCTGGTCATCGACGATTCCAGCGCCAACGGCGGGACGCCCACGCTCAATTCCATCGCGGGCCTGCTGGCGGCAGTCAATGTGCTGAACGGTTCGGGCGCAGGCTCGGTATCGACCCAGATCGCCACCGCCATCGGCCATCCCACCGACGGCAACGGCCCTGCCACCGGCCTGTGGGCGGGCATCGAAAGCGCGATCAACACCGAGACCGCCTCGCTCAATGCCCAGATCGCCGCGCTGCAAGGGACCAATTACAACAGCGCCACCTATCAGGACATCGCCTCGATCAGCGCGGCGATCACCGGCCTTCAGGCGCTGGTGGGCAACACCTCGGTTTCCACCCAGATCGCCAATGCCATCAATGGCGTGACGGGCAGCTTTGACACGCTGATCTCGGCGCTGCACGGCGCGGGCGTGGTGGCGAGTGTTGCCGACACCGAGGCGCTGCTTGTCTCCGATCCGGCCCAGTTGCTGACCAATTACCGGCTGGTCGATACTTACGCCAACCTGCTGGCCGCGACGCAAAACCCGGCCGACGCCGATGTCTTTGCCTATGCCAAGTCAATCGGTTTCACCGCCGCCGCGCCGCTGACCGTGGCGCAGGTGACGGGTCTGGAAAGCGCGATTGCCGCGATTGCCAATGCCGCCCCGATCAATGCCTCGCTCAACAGCTACAGCCTGAGCGACACGGTCGCCCAACTCGCGCAGGCCAACCCGGCGATCCTGGCGGGCGCGACCAACATCACCGCCAGCCTCTCGGGCGCCAGCCTCGATCAGGTGGCCACCGTGCTGGCCGCCGCCAATGCGGGCGTGACGCTGCTGGATGCCGTGTCGGGCACCCCGTCCCAGATTCTGGGTCTGCCCATCGGCGCGCATGACACGATTGCCGCGATCACCGTCACCGGCCTTGCCGGGGCGCAGCAGGCCGCCGATCTGGCCAATCTGGTCAGCGCCGGCAAGGCGGGCAGCGTCCAGTTGGGCGCGGTCAGCGACACGGCCGCCAATATCGAGGCGGTGATCGCCCAACAGAATGGCGCGACCTTCCTTTCCACCGCCACCCGCATCGACGTTTCGGGCACGCTGACCGTGGCCGAGGCCGAACAGCTTCAGGCGGTCAATGCCAATGTGCATATCACCGGGATTACCGACAGCGCCGCTTCGATCACCAGCGCGCTGAGCGCAAGCCAGCTCAGCCTGACCTATGTGGGTTCGCTCTCGACCACCGACACGGCCACCATCGCGCAGGCCAGCGCCCTTCAGGCCGCCCTGCCCGGCCATGTCTCGATCCTCGGCATCACCGACACCTCGGCCGACATCGGCGCGGCGGTGCTGGCCGGCACGCTCAGCCTGACGGGCGTGGGCAGCGTGGCGATCGCCGATGGAGGAATCGCCGATTACGCCACGGCCGCACAGGCCGCCGCCCTTGGCGGCTCCACGCTCTCGCTGGCCTATGACATTGCCGACACCTCGGCCCATTACGCCTCGACCATCGCCACCTATGGCCAGAGCTTCCTTGGCAAGGCCGCCAATATCGTGCTGACCGGCACGGCCTCGCTGGCGGTGGCCCGCTCCTTGCTGGGCGCGCATAACGGCGGCACGGTCACCATCGAGACGATCAACGCCACCGCCGCACAGGTCGGCTCGCTCAGCTTTGACGCGCATGATCTGGTCACGAACCTGAATGTTGCGGGCCTGACCTTCGGCAATCAGACCGTCGATCTGACCAATGTGCCCTTCTCGACCAACCTGACCTATAATGGTGCGGGTCTGGGCAGCAGCTACAGCCTGATGCTCTATATGCCTGCACCCGACGGGGTGAATGTCGACGGCAATGGCGTCGATCAGGGCGGCAGGGTCACGATCAACGCCGGTTCGGGCAACAACACCTTTGTCTTTACCGACGATCTGAACGACGGCACCTATCTGCCCACCGCCTATGGCGCGGGTTCGTCGATCAATTACGCCACCTATGGCAGCAACCAGCACGGCACCGAAACGCTGGTGATCATCGGCTCGGTCGATATTTCAAACATCACGCTGGGCGGCGATCTCAACAGCTATGATCTCCAGGCCTTCGCCGGTTCGCCCTCGGCGGTCACGCTCTCGGCCGCCCAGCTCAACATGCTGCACAATTTCAACGGCGCCAGCGGCGGCACGATCATCAACATCACCGACGCCCCCGATCCGGCCAGCGGCACCGTGGTGGTCACCAGCACCAGCAACAACACGCTGACGCAGAACATCAATTTCACCAATGTCACCGGCGTCAACATCGGCGTCAATGACAATCTCCAGATCGATTTCCTGCGCCTGCTGGGCCTTTCGCATGTCACCACCGCCTCGGGCGGCAATGGGGCACAGTCGGGCCTTGTCACGCCGATCTTCGACACCTCCGGCGGCCAGACCTATCTGACCACCGACGGCACGCAGAACGGCACGCCGATCTCCTCCACTTTCCTGACCAATGCCTCGTTCAACATCGACATGAGCGCGGCGGCAGGGCTGAGCCTGGGGAATGACGGCGCGGGCCATTATTACCTCCAGGACAGCCAGGGCAATCATATCGACCTGCCCCAGACGCTGAACGGCAACACGCTGGGCCTGTCGGCCGACGAGGTTTCCGGGCCGGGCGCGCCGCTGGTGATGGGCGCCACCAATGGCGGGGTGCTGCAGCTGACCGGTCTGGTCAACTCGCAGGGCGACGCGGTGGACGTCACGCAGATCACCGCCCCGATCAGCCTGTCCATCGGCCAGAACACCGATCTGACGGGCGCCAGCAACCCCTCGCAGATCATCACCGATCTGGCCCATATCACCTCGACTCCGGGCGGCAGCATCACCGTCAACAATGTGGGCGGCGGCAATCCGCCCGTCACGCTGACCATGAGCGCGGATCAGGCCAGCAACGTGGCCATTTCCGGCACCGGCGAGGTGCGGGTCACGGGCACGGCCACCGGCCATGAGGACTATACGAACCTCACCGCCACCACGGTCGACCTGTCGGGCATCAACCCCAACGGGCATACGATCACCCTGCCCGCCTCGATCCCGACCGGCCACA
This sequence comes from Novosphingobium humi, assembly GCF_028607105.1. Classification (GTDB taxonomy): domain Bacteria; phylum Pseudomonadota; class Alphaproteobacteria; order Sphingomonadales; family Sphingomonadaceae; genus Novosphingobium; species Novosphingobium humi. Next base: position 47,000 of record NZ_CP117419.1, read on the forward strand.
CGCTGATCCTCAATCAGGGCGAGGTGAACGGCGCCACCATCACCGGCAGCGGCTCGCTCAACATTCTGGTCAACAGCGCGGCCACGATGGATCTGAGCCATATCGACACCAGCCATCTGTCGGTCTCGCTGGTGGTGCCCACCGGAACCAGCGCCACGGTGCCTTCCGGCTCGAACCTCGCCAATTTCCCGATTGTGGTGCAAAGCGGGGCCACGCTGACCATCGACGGCGATGTCGCCTCGGGCAAGTCCATTTCGGGCGCGGGCACGGTGGTCGTCACCGGCACGGGCACGCTGAACGGCGGCGATGATTTCAGCCAGATCTCCGCCCACACCGTCGACCTGTCGGCCTATACCGGCACGATCGCCCATCTGCCCACGCTCTCGCCCACCGGCGTTGCCGCGCTGGTGCTCAACACCGCCGAGGCCGATTTCGCCTCTTCGGCCGCGGGCAACAACCTGACCGTGCCCAGCGGCACCAGCCTGACCGTCGTGGTGGATGGTCCGTCCGGCGCGCCGGGCGCGACGCTCGACATGTCGGGCATCAACACCACCGGCACCGGCACGCTGGCCGTGCATGTGACGGGCGATACTCTGCTTTCCAGCGCCAATCTGAACGGCGCGGTGGTTTCCGTCGATGCCGCCGTCACGCTGACCATGCCGGTCAATGCGGCGGGCGGCCTGACCATCACGGGCGCGGGCACGGTGGATCTGGTCGGCGGCGGCGCGGTCACGGCCGACCTGTCGAACCTGACCGCCGCCCATGTGAACTGGGAGGTGACGCAGGACGCCACCTTCACCGGCACGCTGGGCAATGCGGTGGTCACTATCGACCATGACGTGACGCTGAGCGGCAGCGCGGCGCGCTTTGCGGGCGCCACGGTTCTGGCGGGCGCGGTCAACGGCGGTCTGGGCCAGAGCCTGGGTGTGCTGAGCATCACCGGCGGTTTCACCAATCAGGACTTCAGCGCCGTGGGCGCCAGCCTCGACCTGTCGCACGCCACGTCGGGCACGGTCACCAACCTGACGCTGCCCACCTGGGCCGCAGGGCAAGCGCTGATCATGTCCTATGCGCAGGTCAACGCTTTGACGCTGGATGTGGGCGCGGGCGATGCGCGCATTGTCGACATTGCCTCGAATGCCGCTTCGGACCTGTCCACCATCACCTCGACCAGCGGCCATGTGACCGCGATCATCGACGCCACGGCCACCTTCACCGGCACGTTCAGCAGCGCGGCCAATGCCTCGGTGCATTTCGTCACCGGCACCAATGGCGAAACCTATACGCTCAGCCTCGACGCGCATCTGCTCGACGGGCGCAGCGTGGACGGCAATGGCACGGTGGATGTCACCAGCGTTTCGGCCAGCACCGATCTGACCCATGTGCTGCCCTCGACCATCGACTTCACCCATGATGGCGCGCTTGCCGTCGTCAGCGGCCAGCTGACCGAAAACAGCGCGACCGTCACCCTGCCCACGATGAGCGCGGGCCTGACGCTGGCGCTGACCGCCGCGCAGGCCGATACGCTGGTGGTGGCGGGCAGCGCGGGCACGGTCGATGTTCAGGGCGATGTGGCCGCCAATACCGATCTGACCGCGATTGCCGCAGGGATTGCCATCAGCTTTGCCGATCCCGCCGACCCGCAATCGGGCGCGCAGATCACCATCGCCGATGCGCGCAGCCTGACCATGACCAGCGACCAGTTGACCGGCCAGACGATCCTGGCCGACACCGGCCACAATGCCTCGGGCGTGCTGATCGTGCTGGGTCGCGGCGGCGCGGCCAGCGCGCTGACCTCGGCGGCCGATCTGGGCGCGGTGGCGGCCAATATTGACCTGACGGGCATCGCCAACCTGCATGTCGCGGGCGGCGTTCTGGAGGATGCCACCGCGGCCGCTTATGCCCTCACCCTGCCCACGCTGGCGGCCACCCAAACCTTGCTGGTCGATGCCGATCAACTGGGCGGCGGGGCGCTGGCGCTTTCGGGCACCGGCACGGCGGATGTGCGCGGCGATGTGGCCACGGTGTCGCTCGACCTGTCGGGTCTGGCCGATACGCTGCACCTCTCGCTGCAGGACAATATCGACAGTGCCATCAACATTGACACCGGCCTGACCCTGACGATCAAGGCGGTCCATGCCTCGGCTCAGACGATCACCGGCAGCGGCCATCTGGTCGTGGTGGATGATGCCACCCACACAGCCGGGCTGGTGGCGGATCTCGTCCATGTTTCGGCCGCAACCGTCGATCTGACGCAATTTGCCGGACTGCATGTGGGCGGCGGGGCCGCGCTCGACCATCTGGTCGATGCCACGGGCACGCTGGCGCTGAACCTGCCGGTGCTGGCCAATGGCCAGACGCTGGTGCTGACCACGGCGCAGCTCGACGGCGGCCTGCCCTTGCAGGTGCTGGGCAGCGGCACGGTCGATGTGACCGGCATGCTGGACAATCAGACCATCAATCTGACCGGCGTGGCGGCGACCAACACGATCCTGTTCGACAGCGGCACGCTGACCATGGACCATGGCGCGCATCTGACCGCCACGGCCGGACAGCTCGACGGCCAGACCATCACCACCGTGGATGCGGCCAGCACGATCACGCTGGCCGATGCCGCCGCCGCGCCGGTGCTGACGGCTGCGGATGTCTCGGCCGCGCTGGCGGCCAATCCCAATGCCGCGATCCTGGGCAATCTGGTCGATACGGCGGCCAATCTGGCCACGCTGGATTGGGCGAACAACGGCTTCCTCTACAGCGTGAACGGCACGGTGACAGCCACCACGCCGGCCACGCTGGCCGATGCGGGCGTGCTCTATAACATCAACTTCTTCCGCTCAGGGATGGCCACTTTCTCGGTGGCCGACACGCTGGCCAATTTTAACGCCGCGCCGCAATGGCTGGTGGATCAGGCGGTCGAGCGCGCCTCGGTCAACGGCGGCACGATCACCGTCACCGATCCAGTCTCGCTGGCCGATGCGCCCGCGCTGGTGGCCGCCAATCTGACCTATCAGGTCAATAACCAGCAGCATGTCGACGGCCAGAACTGGAACGGCATCACCTTCACCGTTGCCGACAGCGCGACGGCGCTGACGGCGCTGGGCAACATCGATGCGACCAACCTGCATGACGCGCTGACCTTCGGCGGCGGCTCGATCACCGTCACGGGCACGGCCACCGCCGCTCAGGCCTCTACGTTGGCCTCGACCTATGGCGCGATGGCCCATTACAATGTGGCCGATACGGCCTCCGCCCTTGTCGCGCAGCATGCGACGGACGGTAACTGGACCTTCCTGACCGATGCGACCGGCGTGGAAGTGACGGGCAGCACCGGCGCGGCTGATGCCGCCACACTCGAGGCCGCCGGGCTGCACGGACTGACCATCGACATGGTGAGCGACAGCGCGGCCAACATCGCCTCGGCCATCACCGCCAATGCCGGCTTCCTCGACAGCGTCAGCGGGGTCACGCTGACCTCGGCCGTGGCGGTGTCCGCGCTGGGTTCGGCGGTATCGCAAAGCGTTGATTTCGTCTCCGACACAGTTGCCAATCTGATGACCATGGGGGCCGGTTCCTATACCAAGCTGACCGCCAATGCGGTGATCTCGGCCACCGATACGGCCAATGCCGCGCAGGCCCAGATCATTTTGCAGAACTTTTACAACGACCTCAACGGCGGCGGCTCCTTCCCCAATGCCACCACCGAAAAGACCCATCTGTTGCTGAGCATTGCCGATACGGCGGCGCATGTGACGGCGCTGGGCGTGGCCGATCTGGCGCGCCTGTCAGGGGCGGTGCATGTGACCGATGCGGCCAATGCGACGCAAGGGGTGGAACTGGCATGGCTGGGCGCCAATTCGGGCGCGCATGTCTATTATTCGGTGGCCGACAGCGCGGCCAATCTGACCGCGCAAATCACCGGCGCCATCGCCGCCCGCGTGACCGGCACGATCACCGCCACCACCGCGGCCACGGCCGAGCAGGCCTATACGCTCTATGGGCTGGCCACGGCCAATGGCGTGACCGCGCCGGTGCTCTTCACGCTGAGCGACAGCGCGGCCAATGTGGCCGCCGCGATCTCTGCCCATGGCGCTACCTTCCTTGGTGGAGCCGCCGCGATCATCGTAACCGATACGGTGACGGTGGCACAGGCCGACGCGATCCTTGCCGCCGCAGGCCAGAACGCCAGCGTCAGCTTTGCCTCGCTCAGCGACACGGCCGCTGCGGTGAACGGCGCCAATGCGGGCCTGCTTGACCATGTGACCGGAACCGTGACCAAGGTGCTGACCTCGGGCAGCACGGATCTGAGCGGGGTGAGCGCCAATATCGACCTGCGCGGCATGAGCGCGCAGGGCGTGGCGCTGGATGCGAACACGTCGCGCAACACGATCGTGCTGAACCAGTTGGTGAGCAGCGCGGGCAACACCGTCACGCGCGAAGCCTACAGCGTGCTGCTGCCTACTCTGGCCGCGACGCAGACGCTCTATGTCGATGCCGCGCAACTGGCCGGGGCCTTGGCCGCCGCAGTGGCGGGCAGCGGGCATCTGGTCGTGGCGGGCGATATTGCGGCCGACACCGACCTGACCGGCGTGGGCACGGCAATTGACGTGTCCTTCAAGGACAATGGCGAAAGCGGCGCCTTTGGCACCGTGGCGCTGGGCATGGGCGCGCATCTGACCGCGCATGACGCCCAGATCTCGGCCCATGCCATCACGGGTGCTGGCACGCTGATCGTGCTGGGCGGGGGCAATGGCGGCCATCTGTCGGGCGCACTCGACCTCTCGACGGTCAGTGCGGCCATCGACCTGACGCAGGCCCTGCTCTCGGTGGAGACCACCGCCGGGGCGCACTTTGGGCAATTGGTGGACAATGGCAATTACATCACCCTGCCGGTCCTGACCGGCCAGACGGTGAGCCTGACCATGGCCGAACTGACCGGGCAACTGGCCATTTCGGGCACCGGCACGCTCGATCTGCAAGGCGATATCTCCAGCTCGCTGGATCTGACCTATCTGCCCTCCACCATCGCCCTGTCCTTCCTGGACAGCGCCGATGCGGGGGGTCTGGCCACGGTCAATGTCTCGGGCACGGCCCAGGCCCAGACGGTCCTGACGCTGAGCGCCGAGCAGGCAAGCGGCCAGTATATCACCGGCAATGCCTATGCCACGATCGAGCTGCCCTATGCGGCATCGGCCACCACCAACCTGTCAAACCAGACCGATCTGGCGCAGGTGTTCTCCACCGCCTATGCCACGAATGCGGCATGGGCCGGGGCGCTCCAGACCGCCAATGCCGGCCTTGCCGGACAGATCGCGGCAAGCACCAATGGCGTGGTTCTGACCGGCGGCAACACCGACGGCGCCTTCGAGAACTTCCAGTTCACGGCCAGCGCCACCGGCACCTATACGTTCACCGCCAATTTCCAGAACAATTACCACGGCGCCTATTCCTATACCGACTCCTATGGCACCCACACCTATAACCCCGACAGCGACCGCTATTATGTGACCACCAACGTCAATGGCGGCAACAATCAGGTCATCGGCTGGACCAGCGCCTCGGGCACGACCACCTATACGGTGACGATGGTGGAGGGCGAAACGCTCTCGATCTATCTCTACACGCCTGCGAACCGCACGGCGGGCCCCGACGGCGCCCTGACCACGCCCAGCACGCTGACGCTTTCGGATGGGGGCTTCTCGACCGTGGGCGGCACGGCGGCGCAATTGAACGTCACCGTGGGTCAGGACACCGATCTTTCGGCGGCGGCCGATCCGCTGGCCTATGTGCCGGTCGATCTCTTCACGCTGGCCAACAATGCCGTACTGACCATGACCGGGCTGGAGGCCAATGGCCATACGGTGGCGGGCCAGGGCGCGGTGGTGATCTCGGGCAACATCGTCTCGGGCTGGGTCGATCTGACCCAGGTGATGACGCCGATGACCTTCACCAATTCGGTCGATGACCAAAACCTGCTTGGCATCAATGGCGACAACTGGCTGCGCCTGACCGCCACGCAGGCCAACGGCCTGTTCACCAGCGGCGGCACGGTCAATATCGGCGGCGACGTGGCCGACGGGGCCAATGCGCTGGTCGACCTGACCCATATCCAGTCCTATCTGTCCTTCGAGGACACGTCGCTGACATCGCGCGATGTGACGGCCTATACGGCGCTGAACACGCCAACCACGATCACCCGCAACGAGCTCAACACCCTGTCCTACACCACTGGGTGGAACAACGGTCAGCTCTATCTGGGCAGCGGCAACGAACTGGTGCTGCGCGCCGATCAGGCCAATTGGCATTCGGTTTCGGGGTCGGGCACGACCTATGTCGTGGGCAATGTCGATGGCAGCGACCTTTCGCTGCTGGGCATCACCTCGGGTCTCAGCTTCTGGGACGGAATCGTGGCCAATCCCTATGGCGGCGATGCCAATGAGGACCCGCGCTCAACCGGCAAGGGCTCGATCACCCTGTCCAATCAATCGACCATGGAAGTCATCGGCAACCAGCTCGACGGCAATTACATTCTGGGCGACGGCTCGAATGTGGTGCGCGTCTATGGTGCGCTGGGCGATGCCGCCCATGCGGTCGACCTTTCGCATATCACCACCAGCATCGATCTGAACTACGCCTATGACCATAATATCACGCTGGTCACCGGGCTGGACGGTCAGGGCAATGCCACGACCAACAACGGCTCGATCACGGTGGGCTTCAATGCGCTGACCGGCGGGCAAAAGACCGCCATCGCCAATTCGATCTCGGGCACGTATAACACGCTCTCGGCCTATCTGCCCCAGACGTGGAATGCCGATCAGACCGTCACGCTCTATTCGCGCGACGCCACCGATCTTTCGCTCGACACGCGCAATTACAGCAATGGCTCGCTGGTGCTGGATCAGGCCGGCAAGGCGATGGGCGCCAAGGTGCTGATCGCCCATGTCGAGGATCTGCTCAGCAATGGCCAGATCAACGGCGATTTCTCACAGATCAACGCCTCGCTGGTCACGCTCAATTTCGGCAGTCGTCAGGGCAATGTCCTGAACTATACCGGCAACTTCGGTTCGGCCACGGTGCTGATTGACGATGGCGTCAATGTGGTGATGGATGGCGCGGTGGCCAGCGGTGTCTATTTCGACACGCAATATAACGGCTATCGCTGGAACGGCAGCGGCTATGGCGTGGTGGGCATCAACACGCTGAGCGCCAATGCCGATCTGACCAATGTGGTCAATGATCCGGCCAGCTTCAACCTGACGCTGCCCAACATCTATGGCCATGTGGACATTGACATTTCGTATGGCGCGGCGGGTTCGTCCTATCTGCCCAATGGCGCGGCCGCGATCACCTGGAACGCCGCGCTGGGCCAGTTCACCAACGGCACCTATGCGATCACCCTGCCCGGCTTTGACGGGTCGAACGGGCTGATCGTCAATGCCAGCCAGTTGAGCGGCGGCACGGGCTTCACCCTCAACGGCAGCGGCTTTGTCGGGGTGGAAGACAATATTGCCGCCAATCTCGACCTGACCACGCTCAACACCAGTTTTGCGGTCTATTTCGGCTCGAACGCCGCCAATATCCGCAATCTGGCGCATGGCCAGTCCTATCCCACCAACTGGGACAACTGGTCGGCCTACAGCGGCACGGCGGTCAGCACGGGCGTCGCGCTCACCCTGCGCCCGGATCAGATCTACAACAATATCAACGTCTCGGGCGCGGGCACTCTGGCGCTGGCGGCGGGGACCTATGCCTATGGCCATGAATTCGGCAATGTCGATCTGATCTCGGTCACGGCCAATATCGATCTGACCGCGCTGGGCAGCGACAGCAGCACCGGCGGCATCGTGCAGGACGGCACGCGCTATGGCACGATCATCAACTATCGCGAGGGCAACAGCTGGATCAACTATACCGGCGGCTATCTGCTGGGCAATGGCGGCTATGAACTGCTGCTGCCCACGCTGGGCGCGACCCAGAGCCTGACGGTCAATGCCGACCAATTGGCGGGCAACAACGGGTTCAACCTGTCGGGCACGGTCAATGGCGCGAACCGTTCGCTGCTGGATATCCAGGGCACGGTGAACAGCCATGTCGTGCTGACCAATGTGGCGAGCAGCGTCGCTGTCAGCTTCAGGGACGGCAGCGAAACCGGCCTTGGCCAGACCACGGTCAACGCCTCGGGCCAACTGGTCGCGCGCATCGACCAGCTTGACGCACAGACCATCGACGGCGCAGGCACGGTCTATGCCGGGATCACCGGCACCGTGCCGCAGGTCAGCACGGCCGACGCCAGCGCCCTGCAACAGATGGCCACCGCCCACACGGCCGACCTGACCGGCATCACGGCCAATCTGGACCTGACGGCCCTGTCCACCACCAATGTGCTGGCGGGCCTGACCATCAACGGCAGCGGCCAATTTGCCGACGGCACGGATGCGACCAAGCTGGTCGATCTGCCCGCGCTGGTTTCGGGCCAGACGTTGACCGTGACGGCGCGCGAAATGACCGGGCAACTGGCGCTGACCATGGCGGCGCAGAACGGCGGCGGCACGATCGACATTCAGGGCGACATGTCCGACCTCACCGGGACGGTCGATCTGACCCATGTGCAGGATGGCATCGCGGTATCCTTTGCCGACAATGCCAATGCCGATCTGTCGATCACCGGCTCCAGCGCCCAGTTGATCATCAAGGGCGGTCAGGTCAGCGGCCTGACCATCACCGGCGACGGCACCAGCGCGGCGGCCTATAACAATGCGGGCAGCGCGGGCAGCCGCTTTGACGGCGCGGCCGTGGTGCTGGCCGATAATGACAATGGCACGCTTTCGACCCTGCCGGGCGCCAATTCGGCCACGGTGGACCTGTCGGGCATTTCGGCCAATCTGGATCTGACGGGCCTGTCGGGTCTGGGCGTCGATGGCAACGGCACGCTTTCGGACGGCCAGGGCGCGCTGGCGCTGGGCACGCTGCGGTCGCAACAGACCCTCAAGGTCAATGCATCCCAGCTCGCCTCGCTGAGCGCGGGCGGCACCGGGCGCGTGATCCTCAACGGCCAGAGCGGCAGCATTGTCGACATGCGCGGCAATATCGCCGCAGGCCTCTCGGTCAATCTGACCGGGATCGTCGGTTCGACCGTCTCCTTTGTCGATACCGCCGATGTCACGGCCAATGCCATCTCGGTGGCGGGCACGCTGACCATGCTGGCCGAGCAGTTTGATGCGGCGGGCGGCATGAAGATCGACGGCACCGGGGCGCTCTGGCTGAACGCCACGCAGGCGGTCACCACCGTCAACTGGACCGACAGCGCCCAGACGCCCGCCTATTCCATCGCCGACACCGGCCTCACCTCGACGCTGGACGTTCAGGCCAGCACCACGCTGGTGGCGGGCGGGGCCGGGCTGATGCCCACCACGATGCAGATCAAGGTGGAAAACAGCCAGACGCTGACCTCGGGCTATGCCTATGTCTCGGGCCGGACGATCTATGACGCGGGCCATGTCTACAGCTATGACGCGCAATCGGGCACCTATACGGTCACGGGCGGCACGCTGGTGGTCACGGGCGCCTCGGGCGGCACGCTGGATCTGAGCCATGTCACCGTCGGTACGCTGGACCTGACGCAATACAGCGGCACCAGCTTCAGCGGCCTGTGGAGCGATCTGACCGATCACGCGCTGTTGATGAATGACAATCAGGCCGATGGCCATGCCTTTGCCGCCACCGGCAATGGCGGCGCGCTGACCGTGATGGCCACCACGCCGACCGTCTATCATGACTTCAGCGGGATCGACGCCAGCGTCAACAGCCTGCTGACCGTCAATGGCGCGGCCAACATGGCCGATGCGATCAGCGGGGGCAACCATACGCTGCTCAATGTGTTCAGCCATGTCGGGCTGGATTACACCACCGGCCAGCTTACCGTCTCGGCCGATCAGGTCAGCGGCATGAGCTGGTCGCGCTTCACCGGCACGGGCGGGCTCTATGTCCGCGACGATGCGGCCACCTATCACAGCGGCGCCGAAACGCTCTATGGCAGCAACAATGACGATACGTTCGTGGGCGGCGGTTATGGCGACACGATCGACCTGACCGGCACCAGCGCCGGAGGCGGCACCGATACGATCGCCTTCTCGACGCTGGCGGGCAGCAATGGCCATACGGTCGATTTCTCGATCTCGGGCTTTACCACCGGGGCGGGCATGGGCCACGATATCCTGAACTTCTCGGCCCTGTCCTCGCACACGGCGCATAATGGCGCGGGCGATGTCTCGACGGTCAGCCTGAGCGCTGTGCCCTCGACGCTGGCTCAGGAAATCGTCGTCGTGACCGACAGCTTCGGCGCGGACGCGTCGGGCGTGGCCTCGGTGTTCGGCGCGGGCAGCAACCTGCTCAACAAGGCGCTGGCAGCCGTGGGCAACACCGATGCGGTGTTCGTCGTTGCCCTGTCCGACCCGAATGACAACGGCAGCGGCGCGCCTGCGGTCAATTTCGGCATCTGGCACTGGCAGGCGGCCAATGGCAGCAACGGCTATGTCCATGCCGCCGAGCTGACCGAGATCGGCGTGCTGCACGGCCTGACCCAGACGCAGATCGCGGCGATGACCAGCGCGAACGTTATCGGATGACGGATCGGCACAAGGGGGCGGCGGTGCTGCCCCCTTGTTTTGCCCCATAACGACGACCGGGGCGGGATTTGGAACGAAATCCGTTGGACATGACCCTGTCCGATCCCGCGCCAGGCCGCCCATCAAGGCATGAAAATCTGTGTTGAATCATTATTTTAATGCCAAGAAGTCACCCAAACGGGTTGCGCCATTCCCGACCATTCACGGCTTCACTTGAAGAGGCCCCAGAGGCACAAATTCAGCAACCGCCTGAAAGCCATGGGAAAGCGCGAATTTCAGACATTACCGGATCTTGCGACCCGTTCGGGATCGGTCGCGGGCGCACATGAGGGGATGGGGCAAGTGGGAAAGGGACAGCGGCCATGCGCGATGACGCGATGGCCCGGACAGGGGTATAGGGCGGCCCTGCATCTTGGGATGGCCGGTTGGCTGATCGGCGCGGGCGTGGCCGCGGCCGCGCCGGCATCCCCGCCCCCGCCGGTGCCGGTCGTTACGGGCGCGGCCCCCGTCTATGGCCCGCCCGCGCCCATGGGCGAACCCGATGCGGCGGCTGGGGAAATGGCCCCTGCGCCGGGCCTTGGGGCCTCGCGCGTGCCAGTGCCGGACCAGACCCCGCCCGCTCTGGCGTTCAATGCGGAATTGACCGGGCTGATCGAGGAGGCGGTGCGCCGCCACCCCTCGGTCGCGTCCCAGCGTGCCTCGCTGCGCGCGGCGGGGGTGGATGTGACGGCGGCGCGGCTGACCCGGCTGCCCACCATGTCGATCCAGTTCAACCAATATGGCGCGATCCTGCTCAGCCGTCAGGTGACGGCCAATGTCGATCTGCCGCTGTGGACCAACGGCCGGATTCCCGCCACGATCGACCGCGCCAAGGCCAATCGCGAGGCGCAGTTCTACCGTCTGGCCGAAACGGTGCTGGATCTCGAACTGGAGGTGAACCAGTCCTATCACGACGCCAAACGGCTGGGCGAGCATGAGCAGGTGCTGGTCGGCATTCTGGCGGTGATGGATGATATGGTGGCCTCGATGCGCCGCCGCGTGGCGCAGGAGGTCAGCCCCGAGGCCGATCTGAAACTGGCCAATTCGCGCCGGTTGCAAGTGGCCCAGCAACTCGATCTGGTCCGCGCGCAAAGGGCCAGCGCGCTGGGGCGCCTGTCCGGGCTGGTGCTGCGCGATGATATTGCGCTGGCCCCCGGCTTTGCCGAACCCGCCGCATGGCCGCATTGGGATTTGCCCGCGCTGACCGAGCGGATGATCGCGGCCAGCCCCCAGCGCCGCCGCGTCATGGCCGAGGCGCAGGTGGCGCGCGATGATGCGCGGATCACCGCCGCCTCGCGCCTGCCGGGCCTCTTTGCCTCCTATACCTATGACGAGATTTACAAACACCGCGTGGGCCTGTCGGTGCGGATGCAGACCACGGGGGGCTTTTCGGAAATCTTTGCCACCCATGCCGCCCGCCTGCGCGAAACGGCCAGCGAGCTTCAGGCCCCCTCGGTGGCGCAGGATCTCAAGGCCACGGCCAGCAATGATCTGATCGAATATGACAGCGCGCGGGCCCGCGATGCAGGGGCAAGGGCGCTGGCCGGAGACAGCCACAAGATCACCGAAAGCTATGTCCGCCAGTTCGTCAGCGGGCGGCGCACATGGCTGGACGTGATGAACGCCGTGCGCGAGGCGATGACGGCCGATCTGGACGCGATTGACGTGCGCTACAGCGCCTCGGCGGCGGCGATGCGGATTTTGCTGCGCAGCAATTATGCCGAACCTATTGAAGAAGGACGACACAAGTGACGCTTCCCCTGCTCGATCTGGCCGGTGCGCTGGCCCGCCGGCGGGGCATCCGCCTTGCGCCGGATTGGCAATCGGCCGTCACCATCGACCTTGCGCTGGACGATCCCGAAGCGCCCTGGCGGTTGAGCGAAATGGCCGGATGGGATGCGCCCGTGGCCATGGAAACGCGGCCCGGACCTCAGGATTTCCCGATGCTGGTCTATGTGAACCAGCTGGGCTGGGCCATGGCCGAACAGTGGCAGGGCCCCGACCATATCCGCGCCATCACCGCCAGCGGACTGGCCGAGGTGGAATGGGCGGCGGGGCTGCGGCTGGTGCAAATGTCCTTTCCCGAGGCGGCGGGCGCGGAAAATCACCAATCGGCCTTTGCGGTGTTTCGCGCGGCCATTCTGGGGCGGCGGCGGATGATCGTCGATGCCACGGCGGCCACGGTGGTTATCAATGTGCTGGCGCTGATCACCTCGATCTATTCGATGCAGGTCTATGACCGCGTGATCCCGCGCGCCAGCTATGACACGCTCTGGGTGCTGACGGCGGGCATGGCTTTTGCGCTGCTGGTCGATTTCCTGATCCGCAACACGCGCGCCTTTCTGATCGACGAGGAAGCGTCCAGCATCGACGCCGAAGTGTCGGAATATTTCTTTGCCCGAATGCAATCGGTGCGGCTGGATGCGCGCCCGCCGGGCGTCGGCACGATGGCGGCGCAATTGCGCGGGCTGGAGCAGGTGCGCGCGGTGATGGCCTCGGCCTCGCTGTTCATTCTGGCCGATCTGCCCTTTGCGCTGCTGTTCATGGTGGTGATGTATGGGATCGGCGGGTCGGTGGTGATTATCCCGGCGCTGACATTTCCGCTGGCGATCGGCGCGGCCATGCTGTTTTCGCGCATGATCCGTGAAGACGCGCATAAGTCGCAAGTATCGGGCAATCGCAAGAACGGCTTGCTGGTCGAGGCGCTGGGCGCGGCCGAGACGATCAAGGCCAATCTGGGGGGCTGGCACATGCTGGCCGGATGGAACCGGCTGGTCGATACGGTGCATCGCCATGATAATCAGGTGCGCCGCTGGTCCACCCTGTCGGGCAGCACGTTCAATGTGCTGCAGCAAGTTGCCTATGTCGGGATCATCGTGCTGGGCGTGTATGAGGTGGCCGATCACCGGCTGACGATGGGCGGGCTGATCGCCTGCACCATCATCAGCGGGCGGATCAACGGGCCGCTGGTGGCCGCGCTGCCCAATCTGATTGTGCAATGGAGCTATGCGCGCTCCTCGCTTCAGGCGCTCGATTCGATCCTGCGCCTGCCCAGCGACCATCCCCATGACCGGCAGATGCTGCGCATGGGGCCGGTGCAGGCGGGGATGCGTCTGGCCAATGTGCAGTTCGCCTATCCCGGCGCGCATTCGGGGGTGGATATCCCCGGCCTGTTCATCAACCGGGGCGAAAAGGTGGGCATCATCGGTTCGGTCGGTTCGGGCAAATCCACGCTGCTGAAAGTCATGGCCGGGCTCTATGCCCCTGCCGTGGGGCAGGTCACGCTGGACGGGGTGGAAATCTCGCAGATTGCCGAGGACGATCTGCGGCGGCAACTGATCTATCTGCCGCAATCCTTCGATCTGCTCAGCGGTTCGCTGCGCGACAATCTGGCGCTGGGCATCGCCAATCCCAATGACGAACGCCTGCTGGCCGCAGCCCAGCGCACCGGCCTGTCCGAATTGCTGCGCCAGCATCCGATGGGGCTGGACCTGCCGATTTCGGAAGGCGGCTTTGGCCTGTCGGGGGGGCAGAGGGCGCTGGTGGGGCTGACGCGGCTGTTGCTGACCGATCCCTCGATCCTGCTGCTGGACGAGCCGACGGCCAATCTGGACCCGGAATCGGAATTGCGCGCGCTGCAACAGATTTTCGGCCATTTCGCGGGCAAGACCGTGGTGATGGTCACGCACAAGCCGCAATTGCTCTCCTTTGTCGACCGGGTGCTGGTGGTGATCGACGGGCGTCTGGCGCTGGATGGCAAGACCGCCGATGTGCTCAACCAATTGCGCCCCAAACCGGCCCCCGCCGCCAATCGCGAAGTGCCGGGGCAATCTCCCCAACAGGAAAAGGAATAAAGCCATGGCAAGCGGCGGCAATCTGCGCCTGACCGGCACCAGCCATGCCAAGACGCCCGGTTCGGGCAAGCGTCCGCGCGGCAGCCGGGTGATCTGGCTCTCGGTGGCCACGCTGGCGGGCGCGATCGGATGGGCCAGCGTGGCCCATCTTGACCAGATCAGCCGCGCCACCGGACAGGTGATCCCGGCAGGCCGCGTGCAGGTGGTCCAGACCACCGACGGCGGCGTCATCAGCGCGATCCTCGTGCGCGAGGGCGATACCGTCCACAAGGGGCAAAAGCTGGTCACGCTGGATCAGGTCAAGGTGCGCGCGGCGGTGGACGAAGGCGCGGCCAAGGTCGGCGGGCTCGAGGCGCAGCAGGCGCGCATCAATGCCGAACTGTTCGACCGCCCCCTCTCCTTTACCGCCGAGGCGGAGAAATTTCCCAATCTGGTCGCCAGCCAACGCGCGCTGTTTGCCAAGCGGAGGATGGCCTTCACCGATCAGATCGCCGCGCTTCAGCACCAGCTCGATCTGGCCACGCGCGAATTGGAGATGAACCGTCCCCTGCTGCGCCAGGGCGATGTCAGCCGGTCCGAAATCCTGCGGCTGGAGCGGCAGCAGAGCGACATTCAGAGCCAGATCGCCAATCTGCGCAACCGCTATTATCAGGAGCTTCAGACCGATTACGCCAAGAGCAACGAGGAACTGGTCACCGCGCGCGAGATCCTGACCCAGCGGCGCGCCTCGCTGGGCGAAACGCAATTTGTCGCGCCGACGGACGGTATCGTTAAGAATGTGCATCTCACCACTATCGGCGGCGTGCTGCGTCCGGGCGATGAAGTGTTGCAGATCGTGCCGACCGGGCAGGAGCTGATCGTCGAGGCCAAGGTTTCGCCCACCGACATCGCCTATGTCCGCACCGGGCAAAGCGCCTCGGTCAAATTCGACGCCTATGATTCCAGCATCTTCGGCTCGGCCGAGGGCAAGGTGACCTATATCAGCCCCGACACGCTGACCGAAAATGGCGCGGGGGCGGGGCAGGACCGCGTTTTCTACCGTGTCCATGTGCGGGTGGACACCAGCACCATGGTCCGTCGCCCCGGCGAACCGATCGCCATCCAGCCCGGCATGACCGCCACGGTTGAAATCAAGACCGGCAGCAACACCGTGCTGCGCTATCTGTTGAAACCCATCATCAAGACCATGTCGGGCGCGATGGGAGAACATTGAGGCAGGATCAGACGCGCCGCCCCGGTTTCGACCGGCGCGGGCGCATCGCGTCGCGCATTGAAATGCTCGAACTGATCCGCCGCACCCCCGGCAGGCGCGAGAGGATCTCTCCATGGATCGCCTCATAGGCCCGCACGCTTTCGGTGCGGATGCGCAGCCAGTAATCGACATCGCCGGTCATCAGGAAACATTCGCGCACCTCCGGGCATTGGCGCACGGCCGCTTCAAAGCGCATCAGATAATCCTCGCTCTGGCGGTCCAGCGTGACCTGCACCACGACATCGACCGCCTGTTCGCCATCGCCCTCCCCCCCGGTGATGATGGTATAGCCCGCAATCACGCCATTGCTCTCCATCAGGCGGATGCGGCGCAGACAGGCCGAGGGCGAAAGGCCGACCGTCTGGGCGATCTCGGAATTGGGCTTGCGGGCGTCCTGGCGCAGGATGCGCAGGATAGCGCGGTCGATACCGTCCATGATGAATGACATGTTTGCGCGCATTCCTCGTTAAATATTGCGTGAACGGCGTATGGTTAGCATAATCAACGACTGATCGGCCATAAATTCGACATAGGATGCGATAGCATCGCTTCACGGAATTTCTGTGGAGGCGCAGATGGGCGCAGGGGCAAGGCTGACGATCGACTGGGGGGCGCTGGCGGCCAATTACCGGCTGCTGCGCGACACCGTGGCCCCCGCGCAGGTGGCGGGCGTGGTCAAGGCCGATGGCTATGGGCTGGGCTCCGCGCGCGTGGCCGATGTGCTGTTGGCGCAGGGCTGCCGCCATCTCTTCGTCGCGCTGCTGTGCGAGGCCGAGCCGCTGGTGGGCAAGGGCGTGCCGGTCTATGTCCTCAACGGGCTGCTGCCGGGGCAGGAGGCCGAGTGCGAGACGATGGGCGCGATCCCCGTGCTCAATTCGCTCGATCAGGCGCGGCGCTGGGCCGATCTGGCGCGGACGCTGGGCCGCCCCCTGCCCGCGATCCTTCAGGTTGATACCGGCATGTCGCGCATGGGGATGCCGCCTGAGGAAGTCGATGGCTTTCTGGCCGATCCCGCCATGGCGCAATGGCTCGACCTGCGCTTCCTGATCAGCCATCTGGCCTGCGCCGACGAGCCACACCACGCCGCCAACGCCGAACAAGCCGACCGTTTTCGCACGATTGCCGAGCGTTTCCCCGGCCTGCCCCGCGCGCTGGACAACAGCGGCGGGTGCTTTCTGGAACGCGGCCATTTCGACCTCGTGCGCGGCGGCATCGCGCTCTATGGCGGCGCGCCGCGCGTTGGCCCAAACCCCATGCGCCCCGTTGTCGCGCTGGAAAGTGCGATTGCCCAATTGCGCAGAGTGCCCCCCGGCGCAGGCGTGGGCTATGGCATGAGCTTTCACGCAGAGCGCGAAACGCGCATCGCCACGATCCCGGTGGGCTATGCCGATGGCTGGCCCCGCGCTCTGTCCAATCGCGGCGCGGCGTTTATCGCGGGCCATCGCGCCCCCATCATCGGGCGCGTTTCGATGGACAGCATCACGCTGGATGTGACCGATGTTCCCGCACAATATCTCTATCCCGGCGCCCCGGTCGAATTGCTCGGCCCGCATCAGACCATCGACGATGTGGCCCATGATGCGGGCACCATCTCCTATGAAATCCTCACCCAACTGAGCCGCCGTTACGAGCGCCATTACATCGGCATTCCGGCCCAACAGGAAAGCATCGCGTCATGAAAATCGCAGTCCTCGGCAGCGGCGTCATCGGTGTCACCTCGGCATGGTATCTGCGCCAGGCGGGCCATGAGGTGGTGGTGATCGACCGGCAGGACGGCCCGGCGCTGGAAACCAGTTTCGGCAATGCGGGCGAGATTTCGCCCGGCTATGCCTCGCCATGGGCGGCGCCGGGCATTCCGATGAAGGCGATCAAATGGCTGATGATGCAGCACGCCCCGCTGATCCTGCGCCCGCGCCCGGATATGGCGATGCTCAAATGGCTGGTGGCGATGCTGGGCAATTGCAACGCGCGCGATTATGCGATCAACAAAAGCCGCATGGTGCGCCTCGCCGAATTCAGCCGCGATTGCCTGATCGAACTGCGCGCCCAGACCGGCATTTCCTATGATGAGCGGATGCAGGGCACGCTCCAGCTCTTCCGCGAGGAAAGCCAGTTGGCGGGCATCGCCAAGGATGTCGCCGTGCTCAAGGCCGACGGTGTCCCTTTCGAGGTGCTGGACAAGGCAGGCTGCATCGCCGCCGAACCGGGCCTTGCGGCCAGCCATGCCCCGATTGCGGGGGGGCTGCGCCTGCCCAATGACGAGACGGGCGATTGCTTCAAATTCACCAATGCTCTGGCCGAGATGGCGCGGGCGGCGGGCGTTGAATTCATGAACGGCACGAATATCGCGCGCATCGTTGAGGAAGGCGGGCGCATCACCCGCGTCGAAACCGATCGCGGCCCCGTCACGGCCGACGCCTATCTGGTGGCGATGGGCAGCTTCTCGCCCCATCTGGTCAAGCCGCTGGGCCTGAAAGTCCCCGTCTATCCGGTCAAGGGCTATTCGCTGACCGTGCCCATCATCGATGAACCGTTGGCCCCTGTCTCGACGCTGCTGGATGAAAGCTACAAGGTGGCGATCACGCGCCTTGGCAACCGTATCCGCATCGGCGGCATGGCGGAAATCTCCGGCTTCAACATGGATCTGCCCGAAGCGCGCCGCGCCACGCTCGAACATTCAGCGGGAACGCTCTTCCCCGGCGCAGGTGATTTTTCCGCCGCGTCCTTCTGGTGCGGGTTGCGCCCGATGACGCCCGACAGCACGCCCGTCATCGGCCCCACGCGCATCGGCAACCTTTTCCTCAACACCGGCCATGGCACGCTGGGCTGGACGATGGCCTGCGGTTCGGCCCATGTCATTGCCGACATCATCGGCAACCGCCGCCCGGCCATCGAAACCGCCGACCTCGCGCTCTCGCGCTACTGAAAGGACCAGACCCCATGACCATTACCCGTATCGAACCCGGCAAGCGCATGAGCCAGGCCGTGATCCACGGCAACACGATCTATCTGTCGGGCCAATGCGAGGAAGGCGCGACCGTCACCGAGCAGACGCAGGCCGTGCTGGCTGAAATCGAGCGTCTGCTGGCCGAGGCGGGCAGTTCGAAGGCGCATATGCTGATGGCGCAGATCTGGCTGGCCGATATGGGCGATTTTGCCGAGATGAATGCGGTGTGGGATGCATGGGTGGCCGATATCACGCCCCCGGCCCGCGCGACCGGCGAATCGAAACTGGCCACGCCCGATTACAAGGTCGAGATCATCGTCACCGCCGCCAAGGCTTAAGAAATGGCGGCTTGAGTATGGGCCGCCCATGCCCCATCATGGTCTTGGGAGATCAAGACCATGATGGATATCACATTGCGTATCATTGGTATTCTGGCCGCGCTGGGCGCCCCGCTGGCGGCCCGTGCGGCAGAGCCAAGAGTATGGCCCGCCCCCACCCCGCCCGCCATCGCGGGCAGCAGCGGCTATGTCGAAATTCCCGGCGCGGCCGTCACCCGCGATCCCAAGCGCAGCTATAAGGCGCTGTTCAGCGCGGCCACCGGCGCGCCCGATCCGGCCCGGCCCCTGTCCGCCTTTGGGCGGGTGGCCTTACAGCTTAACGGGCTGATTGCGGCCAAAGTGCCGGCCTCGCATATTTCCTTTGCGATGATCCTTTATGGAGCGGCGGCCGATGCGGTGCTGAGTGATGCGGAATATCGCAAGAAATACAATATCGACAATCCGAACAAGGTGATCTTCAACGCGCTGCGCCAGGCGGGCGTGCGGATGATGGTCTGCGGTCAATGGGCGGCGGGGCGCAACATTGCCCGCGATCAACTGCTGCCCGGCATCGAGGTGGCCGAGGCGGCAACCTTGGTGCAGATCACCTATGCCAATGACGGCTATGCGGTGCTGTATAATTAGGCATCAGGCCCCTTCATCCCCGGCGCATTGGTCGCGCACGGGGTTGAGCGGGCCTTTGACCGCGCCGATCCATTCGCGCCACAGCAGCATCAGCACCGCCATCACCGCAGGCCCCATCACCAGCCCGATCAGGCCCCAGCCCTCAACCCCGCCCAGAATGCCCAGCAGCACCCAGATGAAAGGCAGCCGGGTCGATCCGCCGATGAACACCGGGCGCACGAAATGGTCGGCGATAAAGACCAGCGCCAGCCCGATCACCGCGACAATCGCCGCCGCCCACAGCTTGCCCCCCGCCACCAGAATGACCACGGCCACCACCACCGCCACCGTCGCCCCGAACGGGATGGCCGAGAGCAGCCCCGTCAGCAGCCCCAGCAGCGCGGCATGGCTGGCCCCGGCAAGGCCATAGATCACGCCCAGAATCAGCCCTTCGCCAAAGCCGACGATGACCAGCCCGTTGACCGTGCCGCGAATGGCCAGCACCGCCTGATCGGCCACATTCTCGCCCGGCAGGCCAAAGGCGCGGCGGGCAGCCACGCGCATCGCATGGGCCACGCTTTGCCCATCACGCAGCAGGAAGAACAGCGTTATCAGCATGAAGCCCACCAGCAACAGCCGGTGCGCCAATCCGCCAAGGATCTTTTCCCCCGCGCCCAGCGACAGGCCCGAGGATGGCCCGGCATGTTGCGACAGGCGGCTGATGCCCTCGGGCGTGCCCAGCGCCGATTGCCACCATACCGCCGCCTGCTCGCCATAGGGCAGATGGTGCAGCACTTCGGGCACCGGCACCCCCTGAACCCGCGCCACGGCCAGCCATTGCGCCAGCGAGATCGTGTCGTGAAACACCGCATTTGCCACCATCACCAGCGGGATGACAAAGATCAGCAGGATGGAGAGCGTGAAAGCGGCCGGCAGCGCCACCGATTGCCCCCCCGGCCAGCGCGCCGCGCAGCGCTGATACAGCGGCCAGAGCGAGACGGCAAAAATCGCCCCCCACCCCAGCGCATGCCAAAAGGGGAGCAGCGTCCACCAGCCCGCGATCACCAGCAGCGCAATGGCCACCAGCGCCGCGACCTTCTGCTCCCGCCGCCAGGCATGGGGACGGGGCGAAATCCAGGTTCCGGGGGGCGCGGCGTGGGGCTCTTCCTGCATCGGGGCAGGCTAGCCCAAGCCCGCGCCTGGCGCCAGATGCCCCCGACGAAACCTTTCGCCCCGCGCCTTGGGCTGATATGTCGGACAAAACCAGATTATCGAAAGGATAGGTCCCATGCGTCTTGCCCTGCGCGCCGCCCTGTTGGCTGCCCCGCTGTTAGTGGGGGGCGGCTATGGCCTCGCCGCCGCCGGAAAGGCGCCTGCTGCGGCTTGTGCGAAGGATAATGGCGGCCTTTCGCTGCCCCCCGGTTTCTGCGCCACGGTCTTTGCCGACAATCTGGGCCATACGCGCCACCTGACCGTGGCGGGGGATGGCACGGTCTATGTCAATTCATGGTCGGGCCGCTATTTCCGCAATGCGCCGCCCGCGCCCGATGGGGGCTTTGTCATCGCCCTGCGCGACAGCAATGGCGACGGCGTGGCCGACAGGACCGCGCGCTTTGGCGGCGTGGAGGCCAAGGGCGGCCATGGCGGCACCGGCATCGCGCTGTGGCATGGCGCGCTGTTTGTCGAAGAGCATGACACGATTGTGCGCTATCCGATGAAACCGGGCGACCTGACCCCGGCGGGCGCGGGTGCGACGGTGCTGTCGGGCCTGCCGCTCTCGGGCGATCACCCGATGCATCCCTTCGCCATTCAGGCCGACGGCACGCTGCTGGTCAATTCCGGTTCGGCCAGCAATGCCTGCGAAAGCCCCAATCGCCAACCCGGCGCCAAGGGCCTTGCCCCCTGCACCGAGGCGCTGACGCGGGCGGGCATCTGGGCCTATCGCGCCGACAAGGAAGGACAGACCTTCAGCCCCGAGGCGCGCTGGGCCACCGGCATCCGCAACACCGGCGGCATCACCTTTGACAGCGCGGGCCGCATTTTCGCCACCCAGCATGGCCGCGACCAATTGGGCCAGAACTGGAGCCAGTATTACACCGAGCAGCAGGGCGTCGAACTGCCCGCCGAAATCCTGTTCTCGCCCCGCAAGGGCGCTGATTTCGGATGGCCGACCTGCTATTTTGACGGGTTTGAAAACCGCCACAAGCTGGCCCCTGAATATGGCGGCGACGGCAAGGTGCAGGGCGCCTGCACGGGCAAGGATAGGCCCGTGGCGGCCTTCCCCGCGCATTGGGCGCCCAATGATGTGGCGATCTACACCGGGCGGGCTTTCCCCGCCGCCTATCAGCAGGGCGCCTTCATCGCCTTTCACGGTTCATGGAACCGCGCCCCCGCGCCGCAGGATGGCTATCTCGTCGCCTTCCAGCCCCTGCGCGAAGGCAAGGCGAGCGGGAAATGGATCCGCTTTGCCGATGGTTTCGCCGGAGCCTTCAAGGAACCGGGCCGCGCGCAGCATCGCCCGGCGGGGCTGGCCGTGGGGCCGGACGGAGCGCTTTATGTGGCCGATGACGTGCGCGGGCGGATCTGGCGCATCACCTATCGCGGGGCGGCCAATGCGCCATTGATCCCTGCCCACAAGGTCGAGCCAAAGGCCCCGCAGGCAGGTCCGGCCGGACGCCGCCTGCCCGCCGGGATCACCGCGCAACAGGTCGCGCTGGGCCGCGCGATCTATCTGGGTCAGGCCAAAGGCGGCACCTGTGTGGGATGCCACGGCAGCGACGGGCGCGGGTCGATGACGGGCGGCTCGCTGGTCGGGCCGGACTTCCTGTGGAGCGACGGTTCGCCCGAGGGGCTGGCCGCGACGATCGCCAAGGGTGTCGACAAGCCCAAAAAGGCCGGCGGGGCGATGCCCGCCATGGGCGGCGCGGCGCTCTCGCCGGCGGATGTCAAGGCGGTGGCGGCCTATGTCTGGACGCTGGCGCATCCATGACACGGGGGATCATCCCCGGCCTTACGCACCGCGAAAGCATGGTGGTGGCGCCGCGCCATGCCGTGCCCCATGTCACGCCCGACTGGGCCGGTTTTGCCGACATGCCCCCGGTGCTGGCCACGGCCATGATGGTGGGCTTTATCGAAAACACCTGCATTCTGGCGCTGCGCCCCCATCTGCCGCCGGGCCAATGCAGTCTGGGCATCCATGTCGATGTCAGCCATATCGCCCCGACCCCGGTGGGCGCCACCATCACGGCGCAGGTTGAACTGATCGCGGTGGAAGGGCGCAGGCTGGAGTTTCTTGTATCCTGCCGCAATGAGATCGGCCTGATCGGCGAGGGCAGGCATCGCCGCGCGATCATCGACACCGACCGCTTTATGGAGAGGCTGGCTCAGTCCCGGTCCTGAGCGGATTGGCCCGCCGCGCCGCGCAATTCGCTGACCAGCACGCCGACAAGGATCAGCAATCCGCCCAGCATGGCGGGCGCGGGCAGCCTGTCGCCCGCGATGCGCCCGACGATTCCGCCCCACACCGGCTCGCCCGCATAGATCACCGTGGCGCGGGTGGGCGACACCGTCTTTTGCGCCCAGTTCATCGCCAGTTGAATGAGCGTGCTGGCCAGCCCCAGCCCCACCCCGGCCACCAGCCAGACCGGCGAAAAGGCAGGGAACCGCTCGCCCGCCAGCGGCATGGCCGCCAGCGAGAAAAGCCCTGCGGCCAGCAGTTGCACCACCGTGACGCGGCGGCTGTCCACGCCGTCGGCAAAGCGGCTGATAAGGATGATCTCGGCGGCAATCGCAACAGCGCTGAGCAAAGTGGCCATCTCGCCGGGGCTGAGGCCGATATGGCCCGATTTCGGCCCGGCCAGCAGGATCAGCCCGGCAAAGGCCAGCGCAATGCCGATCCAGCTCATCACATGCGGCATCCGGCCCAGCACCAGCCATTGCAGCAGCGGCACGATCGGCACGTAAAGCGCGGTGATAAAGGCTGACTGGCTGCTGGTGATGGTGCGCAGGCCATAGGTCTGCAGGCCATAGCCAAGGAAAATCGCAAAGCCGATCAGCGCCCCCGCGCCCAGTTCGCGGCGCGTCAGATCGCGCATCGTCCGGCGAAACAGCAGCAGGCCCCCTGCCCCCGCCACCATGAAACGCAGGCCGACGAAAAACAGCGCCCCGCTGGTCCGCATGGCGGTGTGGACGATCAGAAAGGTCGTGCCCCACAGCATGGTGATGCCGACAAGGACCATTTCCTCGCGGCTGATCGACCATGATGCGGGCTTGCGTTGGGGCTTGTCTTGGGCGTTGATGTGCAACATAATGCGCAATTAGCAATGAGCAATATAATGCACAATACAAAATCGCACGAGGCTGCGCCCAAATCCGACGTGCTGGTCCATGTCAGCCATAATCTGCGCCGGTTCCGCCATGCCGCGGGCATGAGCCAACAGGCATTGGCCGATGCCTCGGGCATCAGCCGCCGCATGATCGTGGGCGTTGAAAATGGCGAGGCCAATGTCAGTCTGGCCAGTCTCGACAGGCTGGCCATCGCGCTGGGGGTCGATTTCACCGCCATGGTCAAAGGCCCCGGCGCCGAGATGCGCAATGTCAACGAAACCATGTGGCGCGGCGCCGATCCGGCCGATTTCGCCCTGCTGCTCGGCTCCGCCCCCGCCCAGCAGGAGGCCCAGCTCTGGGTCTGGTCGCTGGCGCCGGGCCATCGCTATCAGGCAGAGCCGGACCCCGCCGGTTGGCACGAGATCATCTATGTGACGCAGGGCAGCCTCGCCCTTGAACTGGAGGGCGAGACGGCCTTGCTGAACCCCGGCGATTTCCGCGTCTTTGCCAGCGATCAGCACTATGCCTATGCCAATGCGGGCGAAGACGTGGCGCATTTCCTGCGCAACAGCGTGCTGTAACCTTTCACGCCTTGCGCCGAGCCTTGATGATCAGCTCCGCGATGGCGAAGCGACAGCCATTGGTCATGACATGCTTAACCCGGAAGGTGGCGGCCTTATCCTTCCCGCCCCCCGCCCGGTTGCAAATCCACAAGGCGCAGAGCAAACGGTTTGTTTCCCGGCTGCCGCATTCAAGCAGGTTATGGAAATGACGCCCCCGCACCATCAGGTTTGACTTTGGCGCAAAAATATGCACATCAAACGCAAACCGGCGGCAAGGAAACCGATTCCAACGCCGATTCCAGGGGAGTTGATTGGGGCGATGTCTTATACCGTAAATACGCTTCGCTCACTCACCCGTTCGTGTGAACAGATGCGCGACCGCGTCAAGTCGGTGGTGTTCAAGCCCGAAGACCGCAAGGTGCTCGATCTGACCTTCGGGCCGGGCGTGGCCGCCGAACTGGTGGGCCGCACGCCAGAGGCGCTGGCCAAGGCCGAAAAGGAAGGCCGCCTGCCCGCGCCCAAGCAATTGAACAATGGCCGCCGATACTACACGCTGGAGGATCTGACCCAGATCCGCGAGGCGCTGGGCATCAAGGTGGGCAAGGCGCCGCATGAGGATGCGGTCATCATCGCGGTCCAGAATTTCAAGGGCGGTGTGGGCAAAAGCACCATCACCAAGCATTTCGCCGATTTTCTGGCGCTGCGCGGCTACAGCGTGCTGGTCATCGACTGCGACCCGCAGGCATCGACCACCACTATGTTCGACATCCAGCCCGAGACGTTGATCGACAAGGAAGAGACGCTGGGCAATTATCTCTCGCCCCGCTCGGTCTTTGACGATTTTCCCGCCGCGATCCATGACACGGCATGGCCCACGATCAAGATCGTGCCCTCCAGTCTGGGCCTTCAGGATGCCGAATGGGATCTGACCTCGACCCTGCGCGAGGGCGGGCAGGCGGTGCGCGAGGGGCTGCAACGGCTGCGCATCGGATTGTCCAGCGTGGTCAAGGACTTCGACGTCATTCTGCTCGACCCGCCCCCGGCGATGGGCTTTTTGGGCCTGAACGTGATGGCGGCGGCCACAGGCATGCTGGTGCCGGTCCCCGCGCGCCAGCTCGACTATCTCTCGACGATCCATTTCATGGACACGATTGCCGACAATATCGAGGTGCTCGAAGCCAATGGCACGCCGGTCGATTACGGTTTCATCCGCATCGTCTGCTCGGCCTATACGCCGAGCAAGCCGGGCGAAAACGACATGTGGAAGATGATGCAGGCCACTTACGCCAATTTCATGCTCAGTCAGCCGGTGCTGGCGTCGGAGGAAATCAAGAACGCGACGCAGGCCTTCCGCTCGATTTACGAGAGCAAGCCCTCGGCCTCACACGGCACCTATCAGCGCTGCCGCGAAAATCTCGATGCGGTGTTTGGCGAGGTGCTGCAACAGGTGCGCGAACAATGGCCGTCGAAGAGCATTTCGGGCCTGCCGGTTGACGCCCATGGGAGCGTGCCGGCATGAGTCGCCGTTCGCTGATCGGCGAGGCGCTGGCCTCGGCCCCTGCCCCGGCGCAGCCCGTGGCGGCCGAGCCCAAGGCGGCGGCCCCTCGCCCGACCTTTACCAGCAAGCGTCTGGAAGCCTTTGGCGAGGCGGCGCGGATGCTCAAGCGCCCGACGATCCGCCTCAAGCCTGCGGAATGTTCGATCTGGTCGGGCAATGCGCGCGATTATGCGCTGTTGACCGAGGAACGGGTGCGCAGCCTGATCGATTCCATCCTTGCCGAAAACGGCAACCGCATCCCGGTCGTGGTGCGCCGCACCCCCAATGGCGAACGGCCCTATGAACTGGTGATCGGCACGCGGCGGCACTGGGCGATTTCGTGGCTGAATGCCAACCATTACCCGGACATCGAACTGGTCGCCATCATCGACGATCTGGACGATGAGGCCGCGTTTCGTCTGGCCGATGTCGAGAATCGCGAGCGCGAGGACATTTCCGATCTGGAGCGCGGCCAGAATTACAAGCATGCGGTCGATGCCTATTATGACGGCGTGCAGAGCCGGATGGCCGACCGCGTCAAGCTGTCGAAATCAATGCTGGCGCGCTATATCGGCCTGACCGAAATCCCCCAGACCATCATCAGCGCGTTCAACTCGCCTATGGATCTGCAGGTGCGCCATGGTGACAAGCTGTTGCCGCTGATCCGCCAACCGGCCTTGCGCGCCAAGATGGAGGAGGCCGCCCGCACCATCGCGGCCGAGCAGAGTTTTCGCCAGTCGGGCGATGAGCCGCCGATCGGGGGGGCCGATGTGGTGGCGCGGCTGATCAAGGCGGCCACGCTGCGTCCGGGGCGCAGCCAAAAGGCGGTGATCGAGGCGCAGGGCGTGGCCATTGGCCAGGTGGACCGCGACCGGGCGCGCGAATGGAGCATCACGCTCAACCCCAGCGACCTGTCGGTGGACGAGGTGCTGGCGGCTTTGCGCCCCTTGCTGGAAAATGCCAAGATCCTGAAGAAGCCATCGTGATGAAGCCTGCTGGACGCGCCTTTTTTCCCACTCTGAAATTCGACGAAAAACTTATGTTTTTCAATTTATTGTTGCGAATTTCCCACGCGTGGGACGGGCCGCTTCGGCAAGGATTTCGGGCATGAGCACCGAGCCCCCTTCC
Organism: Novosphingobium humi; assembly: GCF_028607105.1. Lineage (GTDB taxonomy): Bacteria > Pseudomonadota > Alphaproteobacteria > Sphingomonadales > Sphingomonadaceae > Novosphingobium > Novosphingobium humi. The sequence continues at coordinate 74,212 of NZ_CP117419.1, forward strand.
CCCTCCGGCGCGCCGCCGCAAAACGGTCGGCGGGTGCAGTTGGAGATGTTCTTCACCCTGCCCGACTTCAGCGACATTTCGCTGCGCGACTATCAGGAAACAATGCAAAGGCCCTTCTTCAGCCTGTCGAAGAAGAAGCGGTTGAAGCCCATCGAATATGTCAGCCCCGACAAATCGGTCACGGTCCATGTCTCGGCCAATCCGGCCTATGGCATGGCCACGATCTGGGATGCCGACATCATGATCTACCTCGCCTCGCATCTCAACGAGCTGCGCGAGCGGGGGGAAAATGACATCTCGCCCACCATCCGGGTGCAGCCGGGCGACATGCTCAAGCGCATCTGCTGGGGGGTCAGCGGGCGGGCCTATGAGCGGTTGCTCCAGGCGCTGGACCGATTGCAGGCGACCACGATCAAGACCAATCTGCGCGCCAATTCCAAATCGCGCGAGACGACCTTTTCATGGATCGACAGCTATACCCATCTGGTGGACGAACGCACGCAGCGCTCGCTGGGCATGGAAATCACCCTGTCGAAATGGTTCTTTGACGGGGTGATGGACAAGCGCAATGTGCTGGCCATTTCGCCGCTCTATTTCGAGATCACCAGCGGGCTTGCCAAATGGCTTTACCGTGCAAGCCGCAAGCATGCAGGCGGCAATGGTGCCGAGGGCTTCACCATCGGCTTTGAAACTCTGCACCAGAAAAGCGGGAGTGAAAGCTCTCTGCCCTCGTTCAAGAACAAGATCCTTGAATTGGCGCGGGCCAACAATCTGCCCGAAATCAATCTTGAAGTGATCGGGGCCGAAACGCCCCGGCCCAAGCTCAAGATGGTGATGCGGCGCTATCTGGAAGATGGTGCGGCCGAGGAAGCGCCGCCCCCTCCCCCGTCCCGCCATCCAAAGACCGCGCCGGTGCCGGACAGTACCGACTATGTCGATCCCGCCCTGGCGCGCAGCCTGATTGCCAAAACGATCACAGGTCTGACGGCAAACAATGCCGAGGATGGCGCAGACCGCCCCCGCAAAATTCCCGCATCCCCCTATGGCCGGGCGCAAAGGGTGCTGGATGCCGAGACCTATCAGGCAATCAGGGCCGAATGTCCGGGATGGGATCTGGACGTGCTGATGCAGCAGTTCGACGCCTTTTTGAACGCCAATCCTGACGAACTGCCGCGCAATTATTCCAAGCGCTTTTACGGCTTCGTCAAACGCCATCATGAGCGCAACAAGTTCCAGTTGCCCGGCCACTAGGCCGCGAGGCTGCGCAAAGCGAACGTGTTTTCAGGAATCGCGCAAACCGGCCAGTGATCGGCCATGGCTCGCACGGTCTGTGCATGCGTTCAGCCGCTGGACCTGGCGCGCGCCACTCCATTTTCTCGCATGGATCATGCGCCGCCGGACGCCCCTTTGCGTCCTGATTTCGCATGAAACCAAGGCGGAGGATGGATTTCTCCCCCCTGCCCCCGCTCCTTCTTTCCGGGCTTATTGCGTCAACGGATTTGACCCACCAAACGCATTCCTGAAAACACGTCACGGCCCCATCAACGAGATTTCCAAAAACACGTCCGATTTTGGCATGAAGGCAAAAAGCGCCTGCCCTGCCCATTTGACGCCATGTTCGCGACTCAAAAGCGGCGGACGGGAAAGGCGGAAGGCGGGAAAAGCCGCGCTTGCCCCCTTATCCACAGGGTTCAGAACGGGCGACGTGTTTTCAGATCGCATTTGACGTGTTTTTGGAATCACGCCATCGTGTTTTCAGATCCGAAGCATCGTGTTTTCAGATTCTATCCACAGGCTGCGACTCGGCGCAAATCCTTGCGCTTTTCCCTCTCCTTGATCCTTTAACCTTTTAATCTAATAGATAACTCCCTTAATACAGCGCCTTCGGCGGGAGTTTTGATCGGGGATTCAAAAGGGGAAAGTGAGATCTATGGTCAAAAACCGATCTTTGCTCTATCCTTGCCAAGCTCCGCACCAACCGAGGTTTCCATGAGCCGCCTGACCATTGCTATGACCAGCCAGCAGCACCAGAGCCTCAAGGCTCAGGCCGCTTTGCATGGCAAGACGGTCAGGCAATATGCACTGGACCGCCTTTTCCCGCAGGATGGCGATGCGGCCTGGGATGAATTGCAGGGCCTGCTGAATGAACGCATCGAACAGGGGCTGAGCGGGCAAATCTCCACCAGGACCTTTGGCGAGATTGTCGATGAGGAATTGGGGGCAGGTCCGCTTTCTTGACCGTCGCCTATGTTCTGACCAAAGCGGCAGAGCAGGATATCCGCTCGATCCTGCGCTATACGCGCCAGCAATGGGGCGAGGGGCAGGTGCGCGCCTATATGAGCGCGCTTGAACAAGGTATCGCGCAATTGGCGGCGGGGCAGGGGGCCTATCGCGATATGGGCGCCATGCGCGAGGGGCTGCGCATGGCGCGATGCAGGCATCACTATGTCTTTGCTCTGGGCCGCGAAGATGGCCCGACCCTCATTCTGGCCATCCTGCATGAAAAAATGGACCTGATCGCGCGGTTAGGCGACCGGTTGGGCTAAAGCCGCCTCATGCAGATGCGGTTTTTCCGCCGCGTCGAGATGCAGGGAAAAAACATCGGGCCGCGCATAATGGCCCGCAACATCCAGATCATAGCGGGCGCGCACCACATCCTCCCTGTCGATGGTGGCGGCCAGAACGCCTTCACGTCCGCGCAGCGGACCCGCCAATATCTCGCCCATCGGGCCAAAGATCACGCTGCCGCCCCTGATCAGTTCGGTCTGCGGGGCCATCCCGGCAAAAGCGGGATGATCATCGGGTGCATCGGCGCGGGTCATGTACTGGCAGGCGCTCAGCACGAACATTCGGCCTTCATAGGCAATGTGGCGCATTGAGGATTGCCAGATCTCGCGTTCATCCACCGTGGGGGCGCACCACAGATCAACGCCCTTCGCATACATCGTCTGGCGCAGCAGGGGCATGTAGTTCTCCCAGCAGATCGCCGAACCGATCCGTCCGATCGGCGTCGTGATCGCGGGCAGGGTGGAGCCATCACCCTGCGCCCAGACGAGGCGTTCGCTGGCCGTGGGCATCAGCTTGCGATGCTTGCCGATCAGCGCCCCGTCCGGCCCGAAAAACAACGCCGAGCAATAAAGTGTCGTACCCTCGCGCTCGATCACGCCAACCACCAGATGCGCCTTCATCTCGGCCGCAAAACCGCCCATGATCCGGCATTCCGGCCCGTCCACCTCGATGGCTGCCCGCCAGTAACGCAGATAGTCCTCGCGCCCCTCGGGCGTGCGCGTGCCGATCCTCGCGCCGAAATCCAGCCCTTTGGGATAGCCGCCGATATAGGCCTCGGGAAAGACCGCCAGTTCCGCACCCTCCTGCCTCACCGCCTCGCAATGGGCGGCCATGCGTTCGAGGGTGAGGGGGGTGTTGAACAATTGGCTGCCGGCCTGGACGACGGCGACGCGATGCTGGGGCATAAAAAATCCTTTGCAGATGACCGGCGCCATTTGACGCAAAGCACCATCATCGGGCAAACCGCATTTCATGAACAAGATTATCGGTCTGAACGATATTGCCCGTCTCGATCTCAACCTCGCCACCAGCTTTCTGGCGATATGGGAAGAGCGCAGCGTGTCGCGGGCGGCCCTCCGCCTGAACCTGAGCCAGTCGGCGCTGAGCGGCTCTCTGGCGCGGTTGCGCTCGATCACCGGGGACCCGCTCTTTGTGCGCAGCCGGATGGGCATGGAGCCCACCCCGCGCGCCATCGCCATGGCCCCGGCGCTGAGCGCCGCGCTGGACCGGATGAGCGAGGCGCTGGCCCCGTTGCCGCCCTTTGCGCCGGGCGGGATCGCGCGGGCGCTGGTGGTGGGCATGTCGGATGATTTCATGCTGGCCTGCGGGCCCGCGCTGGTCCGCCGCCTGCTGGCCGAGGCGCCGCAAGCCTCGGTGATCTTTCGCCAATGCAACAGCCAGACCGCCGCCGCGATGCTGGAATCGCGCGAGATCGACATGGCGATGATTGCGGGCGGCAAGAGGAGGGGGCAAACCATCCGCCATCAGGCGATTGGTCGTTCCTCCTACCTGTGCCTTGGCGATGGCGATGCGCTGGCGCCCCAACTGCCGCTGACGCTCGAGGGCTACACCGCGCTGCCGCATGTGCTGGTGTCCTATTCCGGGCGCAGCGGCATCATTGATGAGGCGTTGCAGAATCTGGGCCGCAAGCGGCGGATCATCACCGCGCTGACGCAATTTGCTGCCCTGCCGCCCTTTTTGCAGGGATCGGGCTGGATTTCGACCTTGCCCAGCCATGCGGCATGGGCGCTGGCGCGTTCAACGGGACTGTCGATCTTCGCGCCGCCGCTGGCGCTCGACACCTATGAGGTGAGGCTGTGCTGGCGGCGCGATGGTGATGCCGACCCGATCTCGCAATGGCTGCGCGGCCTGCTGGCGGATGTATGGCAGGGCCTTAGCCCGCCAGAATAGACCCAAGCGCTCGCAACAGCGTGGACACCTGATCGGCATCGCCCACGGTGATGCGCAGGAAATCCTCGATCCGCGGCGCGTTGAAATGGCGCACCAGAATCTTTTGTTCCCGCAGCGCCTGCGCCAGTTCGGCCCCTTTGCGCGAGGGATGGCGGGCAAAGACGAAATTGGCCTGCGAGGGCAGGACGGCAAAGCCCAACCCCTCCAGCCCCGCCACCAGCCGCGCGCGATTTGCAATGATCGCTGCCCGCCCCTGCTGAAACCAGGCCTCATCGCCCAGCGAGGCCAGCGCCCCGGCCTGTGCCAGACGGTCGAGCGGATAGGAGTTGAAACTGTCCTTCACCCGCACCAGCGCCTCGATCAGATGGGCCTGGCCCAGCGCATAGCCCACGCGCAGCCCTGCCAGCCCGCGCGATTTCGACATGGTGCGCACGATCAGCAAATTGGGATGGCGCGCGATCAGGGGCAGGGCGCTTTGCGCGCCGAAATCGACATAGGCCTCATCGATCACCACCGGCGCATCGGGATGCATGGCCAGCAGTCGCTCGATCGCCTCCAGCCCAAGACCGACCCCGGTGGGCGCATTGGGATTGGGCAGGATCACCGCTCCGGCCCCGCGCCGATAGTCCTCGACATGCACCCGCATCGCGCCATCGAGCGGCACGGTTTCATAGGCAATGTCGAACAGGCGGCAATAGGTGGGATAGAAACTGTAGGTGATGTCGGGAAACAGCAGCGGGCCGTCATGCTTGAGCAAACCGGCAAAGGCATGGGCCAGCACCTCGTCCGAACCATTGCCCACGAACACATGATCGCGCGGCACGCCATGATATTGCGCCAAAGCCTGACAAAGCGCGCCCGATTGCGGATCGGGGTAGAGCTGCAACCCCTCGCGCGCCGCCGCCTCTATCGCCGGGGCCACGGCGGGCGAGGGGCCAAAGGGCAATTCATTGGTGTTCAGCTTGATAAGGCCCTCAACCCGCGGCTGTTCGCCCGGAACATAGGGTGAGAGGCGGTGGACCAGCGGGCTCCAGAATCGGCTCATGGGATTTCAGCACTCCTCACCGACAAGGCGGCGACCCTTGTATTTTGTGGGCGGGGTGGGGGCAACATACAGGATCTTGTGCATGGCCAGCGCGATCTGCACCTCGCGCGTGTCGTCGGACTGGCCCGCCTCGACATAGGCGGCATCCGCGCCATAGCCCTGCGCGCGCAGATATTGGGCGGCGGCGGCGCGGGCGGCGATCAGGCTTTTGTCTTCGGTCATGGTGCGGTGTCCTATACGATCAGATTGGCCAGGGTGGGCGACTGACAGGCCAGATCGGCAATCTCGCGCAGGCCGGTTTCCAGCGCGGCGCGTTCGAGCGGGGCGGCAAGGCCGATGCGCAGCGCTTCTGGCGCGGGGCCGATGACAAAGGCGTCGCTGGTCACAACGCCGATCCCGGCATGGCGCAGGCGCGAGGCGAAATCGCCCCGGCTCCAGCCATGGTCGAGCGGCAGCCATGCATGATAGGCGCGCGGATCGCCGCGCAGGCCATCCTGACCCAGCAGGCGATGGGCGAGGGCGTGACGGGCCTCCGTCTCGGCGCGAATGGCGTTCAGCGTCTGCTGGGCCAAGCCCGTCTCGATCCAGCGCGTGGCTATGGCCGCGCCCAGCGGCGAGGCCATAGATGTCGTTGCCCGCAGCGCGCCCGTCAGCCGCGACGCGCCGCGCGCGTCCGGGCAGGCGACATAAGCGATGCGCAGCGCCGGGGCCAAAGCCTTGGAAAGGCTGGCGATATGATAGGTCCGTTCGGGCGCCAGCGCGGCCAGCGGGGGCAAGCCATTGCCCGCCAGCCTGCCATAGGCGTCGTCCTCAAGGATCGTCAGGTCATACTCGCGCGCGATTGCGGCAATGGCCTCGCGCCGGTCCAGCGGGATCGTGGCGGTGGTCGGATTGTGCAGATTGGGCGTGCAGCAAAGCAGGGCAGGGCGGTGGCGGGCGCATTGCGCGGCCAGATCATCCGGGATCAGCCCATCCCCGTCCATCGCCACCGGCACCAGCGCCGCGCCCAAATGGCCCGCCAGCGAGCGGAAGCCGGGATAGCACAGCGCCTCGACCGCCACGGGCCGGTCGGGATGTTTGAGCAGGGTGAGCAGCGCGAGCAGCGCCCCTTGCGCGCCGGGGGTGATGACAAGCCGGTCGAAAGCAAGATCGGGCAGACTGTCGATCAGCCAGGCCACGCCCGCCTCGCGGTCGGCGCGGGTGCCGCCGACCTCCTGATAGCGCAGCAGAAGGTCCATGCCGCCGGTGGTTTCCAGCCCGGCCACCTCGGCCCAGAGGCGCGAGGTCAGGGCCGTATCGGCCATACGGGGGGGGAAGTTCATCGTCAGATCGACGATGCCCGACGCCGGGGCGGATTTGGTGCCGGATGCCTGGACAAAGGTGCCCATGCCCACGCGCCCTTCGACCAGAGCGCGCCGCCGCGCCTCGGCATAGGCGCGGCTGACGGTGGTGAAATCGATCCCCAGCCGGTCGGCCAGCGCGCGTTGCGGGGGCAGGCGGTCGCCATGGCGCAGGGCGCCGGCGCGGATATCGGCCTCGATGGCGTCGGCAATGGCCAGATAGAGCGGGGCGGCCCCTTTTGCCATCCGGGGCAACCATTCACTATCTCTGCCTGTTTCGTTCTCTGTCATGCCTGCATACATATATATGTAGATTGTATGCCGCAAGTGTTCGATGAAGGCCCTATGTCGGCAAAATCGACCAGATTGTAGGGTGCTGTCGCAACTTCATATGGCCCGTCGCATTGTTCCCAAAGGCGTTCGGGCACACCGGGGCAGGGGACCAGCTTGCGGTATTCCGGCGGCGCGGCATGGCCACACAGGGAACCGGCTGTCGCCTGTCCCTTGCACCGTTCATCATACGGGCGCCGAAGGCAGGATCAGGAACTTGCTGCCCGTTGCGCGTCGGGTGTAATCGGCCACCGCTTCGCGTGAGAGCGCATCGGCCATCGACAATTCACCCTTGTAATGGCAGGCAAAGGTAGTCGTCAGTTCCGCTGCGGCGCGGGCATGCATCCGCGCTCTCGCCTCGGGGCCAAGCCGCTCCATCATGGGGATCAGCAACCAGCCCGACACATCCCACACAAAGCCGAGCGTGCGCGGCAGGGTGATCGGCGCCATATCCAGCGCGCCATAGACATAGCCGCGCTTCACCTGTGTCGAGCCATAGCGTGAATAGGCACCATCAGCGGTTGCCACCCTTTCCATCGCGGTCAGGATCGTGCCCAGCAAAGGCCCGCCGCCGATGGCATCAAACACAACCCGCGCGCCGGTTTCCGCCAACGCCTGCTCAAGCTCCTGGGAGAAAGTGACGCTGGTGCTGTCCAATACATGGTGGGCACCCATGGCGCGCAGCAATGCAACCTGCTGCGCGCTGCGCACGATATTGACGAGCGGGATGCCGTCGGCCAGACAAAGCCGCACCAGCATCTGGCCCAGATTGGATGCCGCCGCCGTATGGACCATGGCGGAGAGACCCTCGGCCCGCATGGTTTCGATAAAGGCAAGCGCAGTCAACGGGTTGACAAAGGCCGCTGCGCCCTGACGCGGGGTTATCCCTTCGGGCAGCAGCATGCAGTCGGCGGCCGGGATGATGCGATACCGGCTGTACATCGCCCCGGCAAAGGCGGCCACACGCCGCCCGATCAAGGGCTGAGCATTGGCGCCTGCGGCCACCACGACCCCTGCGCCTTCATTGCCGATGCCCAATGGCCGTCCGACCCGCGCGGCCAGCGCCTTCATGGCGGCAGGCGGCACCGGGGCCTCCACGCGCCCCGGCCCATAGGTGGCCTCCGCCATCAGCGCCGGCCCAAACATCAGCCCCAGATCGGATGGGTTGATGGGGGCCGCCTCCACCTGCACCACCACATCGTCGGGGCCGGGCGCGGGCAGGGGCTGTTCGACCAGTTCGACCACCATCCTTGCGTCTTCCCGCAAGGTGGTGACAAGCGCGGGGGTGGTGGATGGCAGCATCGAACATCTCCGAAAAATCGCGGTGGCGGAAAGGTTCTAGCACGCCCCCGGCGGATCACGGCACCTGAGACTGTTGAGAGGTTCAGGCAGGCCAAGGCTTGGCTAACATCACCACAAAGGTCAGGCAACAGACCTGCGCCTGATGCGGGAGATTTGGTGATGTCGCAGGCGGATTATGATCTGATCGTGCTGGGTTCGGGCGCGGCCGGGCTGACGGCGGCGTTGACGGCGGCGGACGAGGGGCTGCGCGTTCTCGTGGTGGAAAAGGGGCAGAAGATCGGCGGCACCAGCGCCTGGTCCGGCGGACAGATATGGATCCCCTGCAACCCCCATCAACAGGCCTATGGCAAGCAGGACAGCCGCGACAAGGCGCTGACCTATCTTGCAAGCATGTCGAACGGTCTGATCGATCCGGACATGGCGGCCGCCTATATCGACGGCGGCTTGGCCATGGTGCAGTTCCTTGAAGAGAACACGCCGGTCAAATTCAGCCTGGTGCCGGATTTCCCTGATTATCATCCCGAACAGCCCGGCGCGGCATCGCGCGGGGGGCGGACGCTGGAATGCCCGGTCTATCCTTATGGCGAATTGGGCGAATGGGCCGAAAGAGTTGAGAAATCCCCTTATTACTGGCCCCATGTCTATTTCACCGTGGGCGAGACGTCGCTGGCGCAGGCGGTGCCCGATCCATTGCCCATCGAAGAAGCACAGCGCCGCGCGGCCAATGATGAGCGCGGGCTGGGCCATTCGCTGGTGGGCCGGTTGTTGCGCGGCTGTCTCGACCGGGGGGTGGCGTTCCTGCTGGGCGTGGGGGGCAAGGAACTGGTGCTGGACGAGGCGCGCGTCGCGGGCGTCGAACTGGCCGATGGACAGGTGTTGCGGGCGCGCAATGTGATGCTGGCCACGGGCGGATTTGAGCATAATGAGGCGTTCAAAAAAGCCTATCTGCGCGGGCCGTTGCAAAATGCGGTGTCGATCGACACGAACACCGGCGACGGACAGAAGATGGCGATGCGCGCGGGCGCGATGATGGGGTCGATGCGCGAGGCATGGTGGATGCCGATTGTCGAGGCCCCCCTCAACGCCAAGGGGATGATGCTGTTCACCGGCGAGCGGACCTTGCCCGGTACGATCATGGTCAACCGCAAGGGCCAGCGCTTTTGTAACGAAGCGGCCAATTACAACGCCTTTGGCAGCGCCTTTCACGAGATTGACCAGAACAGCAGCACCTATCGCAACCTGCCGTGCTGGTGCGTGTTCAATCAGGCGTTTTACGACAAATGGGGTTTTCTGGACGCGCAATTGATCGGCACCGGCGATGGCCATCGCCAGGAGCCCGCCGACTGGATCGCGCGCGGGCAAACGCTGGGCGAACTGGCCGACAGGCTGGGCGTGCCGGGCGATGCGCTGGAGGCCACGGTCGCGCGCTGGAACGCGATGGTGGACAAGGGCGCCGACGAGGATTTCGGGCGCGGTGAAAGCTATTATGACCTCTATTGGGGCGATCCGGCGCATAAAGGGCGCAAGGAGGCCACGCTGGGCCGGATTGATGGTGGGCCTTATTATGCCGCCGAGGTGAAAAGCGGCGCATTGGGCACCAAGGGCGGGGCGCAGACCGACACGCTGGGCCGGGTGCTGGATCTCGACATGCAACCCATCCCCGGACTTTATGCCGCCGGCAACGCCATGGCCAGCATGATGGGCATGACCTATGGCGGGGGCGGGGGCACATTGGGGCCGGGGATGGTGTTTGCCTATCTGGCGGGACGGCACATGGTGGGCCGCAATTAGCGGGTGAGATAGCCCGCCTCGACCCCCAGCGCGTGGCCGGTGACATAGCTGGCCGCATCCGAACACAGCCATGCGCTGGCCTCGGCGACTTCCTCGGGGCGGCCAAACCGGCCAAACAGGCTGAGCGCGGGGGCGAAATCGGCCTCGGTATAGCCGGTGTCGGCCAGCGACTGGCGCAGCATCGGCGTGTCGATGGCGCCGGGCATCACCGCATTCACGCGGATGCCCTTGGGCGCATATTCGACGCTGCCGGTCTTGGTCAGGCCGATCACGCCATGCTTGGCCGCGACATAGGCCGAATTGCCCGGCAGCGGCCGAACCGAGCTGACCGAGGCGATGTTGACCAGAGCGCCCGCGCCGCCCTGCGCCAGCATCTGGCGGATCTCGTATTTCATGCAAAGCATCACCGAGCGCAGATTGACCCTGATCACCCGGTCCCACACCTCCATATCGGCTTCGGCAATCGGCAACAGGTCGGGCGCGATGGCCGCATTGTTGACCGCGCAATCAAGGCGGCCAAAAGTGGCCACGCAGGCGGCAACCATCTCGGCCACCTGATCTTCTTCGGCCACATCGCAGAGTTGCGCCGCCGCCGCCCCGCCCGCATCCAGAATGGATTGCACGGTTTCGCGCGCCGCCTCCATATTGCGGTCGGCCACCATGACGCGCGCGCCATATCCGGCCATCACCCGCGCGGTGGCCGCGCCCATGCCCATGCCGCCGCCCGTCACCAGCGCCACCTTGCCGTCCAGCCTGTTCCGCATCGTCCTTCTCCCGTTTGCCATCTTAGCGCACCGGGCAATTCTTGCATGGCGCGGCGCGCTTGCCCCCTATCCTTTGAGGCAGTGTTGCAGGCCGCGCACGCACCTTACCTCTTGGCGATCACATGGCCATGAAAGGTTGAGAAGCATGCAGATTGTTGGCGTGATCGGCGCGGGCCAGATGGGTGTGGGCATTGCCCAGACCGCCGCGCAGACCGGACACAAGGTGTTCCTGTCCGATGTCAGCCTGACGCTGGCCGAGCAGGGCAAGGCGGGGATCGGCAAGGCGCTGAGCCGACTGGTGGCAAAGGGAAAGATGGACGAGGCGCGGGCGGGCGCGATTCTGGGCGCGATCACGCCGGTCGCCGATATCGCCCCCATGGCGGCGGCCGACATCATCATCGAGGCGGCGACCGAGCGCGAGGACATCAAGCTGAAAATCTTTGAAAGCACCGCCGCCGTGCTGGGCGCCGACGCGGTGCTGGCCACCAACACCAGTTCGCTCTCGATCACCCGCATGTCGCGCAGCGCCCCCGATCAGGGCCGCTTCATCGGCATGCACTTTTTCAATCCGGTGCCGGTGATGCCGCTGGTCGAAGTCATCCCCGGCCTTGCCACGCGGCCCGACATCACCGCGCGCACCCGCGCCTTTGGCGAAAAGCTGGGCAAGACCGTGGTGCTGGCGCAGGATGATCCCGGCTTTGTCGTCAACCGGATCTTTGTGCCCTTTATCAACGAGGCGATCTTTGTGCTGGGCAACGGCACGGGCAGCATTGTCGATATTGACGCGGGTGTGAAGCTGGGGCTGGCGCATCCGATGGGGCCGCTCGAACTGGCTGATTTCATCGGGCTGGACACGCTTTATGAGATCATGATGGTTTACCTGCGCACCACCGGCGACAGCAAATATCGCCCCGCGCCCTTGCTGCAGAAATATGTCGAAGCGGGCTGGTATGGCCGCAAGACGGGCCGGGGCTTCTACGACTATTCCGGCGACGCGCCCGTGCCCACGCGCTGATCCCAGATCAGGGGAAGGCTGGTCAATGTGCCGACATTGCCGGCCTTCATCGTGACGGTCCGCGCCGGGTCGATGGCAAATTCGGGCAGGGCGCCCAGCCATTCCTCAAGAAACACGATCATTTCCATCCGCGCCAGCCCCGCGCCGACACAGCGATGCGCCCCCGCGCCAAAAGTGGTGTGGTGGATGGGATTAAGCCCGCGATCGAAGCGCGCCACCTCCGGCTGGTCAAAACAGGCCGGGTCGAGATTGTGCAGCATGCTGGGCAGATAGACGATGTCGCCTGTCTTGATGGTGACGCCGTTGACGTCAAATTCGGCCACCGCATTGCGCGACACCGAGGCGGAGGGATAGCGGCGCATCAATTCATCCGCCGCGGCCGGGATCAGGTCGGGCCGGGCGCGCAGCAGGCGTTGGTCATCGGGATAGCGGGCCAGATGCATCGCCACCATGCCCACCATCGCCGCCACCGTGTCCAGCCCTGCAAACAGGATGTTGCGCGCCATGCGCAGCGCCTCGTCCAGCGTCCATGTCCGGCCCTGCACCGGTTCGGCCAGAATGCGGCTGAGCAGATCCTCGCCGGGCGCGGCCAGTCTTTGCCGGACATGGGGGCGCAGATAATCATCCACCGCATCGCGCAGTTCAACCACACTCATCGTGCCGTCGGGCCGCGTCAGCTGCGCGCCAAGCGGGCGCAGCTTTTCGCGGTCCTCCACCGGCACGTCGAGCATCGAGAGAAAGATGTGGACCGGAAAGATCTCGGCAAAATCAGGCATGAAATCGCAGGCGCCGCGCGGCGCCAGCCCCGCAATCAATTCCCGCGCCAGCGCGCGCACCGCCGGTTCCAGCGCGGCAATGTGCCGCCCGGCAAATCCCTTCATGATGGGATTGCGAAACGCCTTGTGCTCGGCCCCGTCATTTTGCAGCGGGATCAATTGCATCACCTCGCCCAGCCCCGGCACCACGGCCAGCACCTGGCTCGACAGGTTTTGCGCATCGGCCCACAGGCGCCGGATCACCGCGCCATCGGTGGCGATCCAGTGGCCGCCAAAGGCCGGGGTCCACACCAGACCCGGCCCGCCGGGGCGGCGCAGCGCCTGCCATGCCGCGATATAATCCGTTTCCGCGCCGGGCGGATCAAAGATGTTGAAATCAACGACCAGATCGGCAGGAACATGAGCAGGAGTTTCGGCCATGGCGTGGCTTTCTAGATAAAGGAATGGGCAAGGCGCGCCAGTTTGGGAAAGGCGCCCGCCCTTTGCGCGGCTTGCGCATTGCTGGCATTGCCGCGCAGGACGCGGCCCTTGATGCCATGGAAAATCGCGGCCAGACGGAAGTAGTTGAAGGCCAGATAGAAGTTCCAATTGTCGATGCCCGCCCGCCCGGTCCGTCGGCAATAGGCGGCGATGTAATCCTCAAGCGTGGGCAGGCCCAGCGCCACCGGATCGGCCCCGCCAAGCCCCGCCACAATATCGGGCGGCATCGAATAGACCATCGCGTGATAGGCAAAATCGGCCAGCGGATGGCCCAATGTCGAAAGTTCCCAGTCCAGCACCGCCAGAATGCGCGGCTCGGTGGGGTGAAAGATGACATTGTCGATGCGGTAATCGCCGTGGACAATGGCCGTTTCATCGCCTTCGGGCATGGCGCGGGGCAGCCATTCCACCAATTCATCCATCACAGGGTCGCGCCCGGCCAACTCATCGCTCAGATATTGCTCGCTCCAGCGTTTGATCTGGCGGGCGAAATAATTGCCGGGGCGGCCGTAATCGCCCAGCCCCACCGCGCCGTAATCAACCGAATGCATGGCGGCAATCACCCGGTTGGTTTCATCGTAACAGGCCGCCCGTTCCCCCATCGGCAAATCGGCAAGGGCAGCGTCCCAGAACACGCGGCCCTCGACCATATCCATGATGTAGAACGGGCTGCCGATGATGCTTTCATCCTCACACACCGCATGGATGCGCGCGACCGGCACATCGCTGCCCGCCAGCGCCTGCTGCACCCGCGCCTCGCGCAGGACGTCATGCGCGCCTTTGAGCACCGGCCCGGCAGGTTTGCGCCGCAGGACATAGCGCGCGCCGGGCGTGGTCAGCCGATAGGTCGGGTTTGATTGCCCCCCCTTGAACTGTTCAACCGTGATCGGCCCGCGAAAGCCGTCAAGGTGAGCCTCCAGCCAGCTTTCCAGCGCGCCCACATCGAACAGCGTCCGCATGGCGCCCACCCCGCTGTTGGCGGCGGCGATGTCGGCATTATCCGCCATGGGCGCGTTTCCAGTCGCGCTTGATCTTCTTGGCAAGGCTCCATTTGTGAACCTCGGTGGGGCCGTCATAGATGCGGAAAGCGCGCACCTCGCGGAAGACCTGTTCAACGATCGTGCGGTCGGTCACGCCCGTCCCGCCCATCACCTGAACACAGCGGTCGGCAATCCGCATCAGGGCTTCGGATACCGCGACCTTGGCCATGCTGCTTTCCACCGTGCCAAGGCTGCCCGTGTCCAGCACGCCCGCGCACCAGTCGATCATCAATTCGGCCTGTTTGATGTCGATCATGTTTTCGGCCAGCATGAAGCCCACGCCCTCGTGGTCGATCAATTGTTTGCCAAAACCCATGCGCCGGTTGGCATAATCGGCGGCGATCTCTTGCGCCCGGATACATCCCCCCAGCCAGCGCATGCAATGCGAGAGCCGGGCAGGGGACAGGCGCACCTGCGCATATTTGAACCCGTCGCCCGCATGGCCCAGCAACTGATCGGCGGGCACGCGCAGATTGTCGATCGTCACATCGGCATGGCTGCCGGGCATCGAGGTGTCGATGGTATTGGGCACATCGTCAATCCGGATCGCCGGATCGGGCAGATCGACCAGGAACATGCAGGCCCCGCCCTTGCTGTCCTCCTCCTCGGATTTGGCCATGACGATGCCGACACTGGCCCCTTGCGCCCCGGTGATGAAGCGCTTTTTCCCGTTGATGACCCAGTGGTTGCCATCGCGGCGACAGGTGGTGATCATCATCGAGGGGTCAGATCCCGCCCCGCCCAGTTCGGCCGGTTCGGTCATGAAAAAGGCCGAACGCGCCCGCCCTTCGACCAGGGGGCGCAGGAACCGCTCCTTCAATTCAGCATTGGCCACATGGCCGATCAGATACATGTTGCCCTCGTCGGGGGCCATCGTGTTGCAGGCCAGCGGCCCCAGCGGCGACAGGCCCGATGCGATCAGCACGAGCGCGGTCTCGCGCTGGGTCAGATGCGATCCGTCGGGCAGGATATGCGGCGTCAAAACCCCGGCGGACCGGGCCAGATCGCGCATTTCATAGACCAGTTCGTCGAGCGGCGCGCCGTGATGGTCGCGGCGCGGGTCGTTCTCATAAGGGATGACCCGGGTGCGGACAAAATCTTCCACCCTTGCCGCGATTTCGGCTGCGCGCTGCGTTGCCATCGCCTTAGCCCAGCTTGCGCAGCGGTTCGCTGCCGTCCCAGTCGCGCGCGGCCTCGCGCATCATGGCGAACAATTCCGCCCCGCCCTCCATCAGTTTGACATATTCGATGACATTGCCCGGCCCGCCGCCCGCATCGGCATAAATGACCGCGCCGCTCTCCCCCACCTTGCCCTCGATCAGGATCGTCGCGCGCGCCTCGTTCAGCGCCGCGCGCGCGGCATCGATGTCCTCCACCGCCACACAGACATGGTGCAGCCGGTCCTTGACCGCATATTCGCCGGTATAGATCGAGGGCGCGTCATTTTCCGCCCGGATCAGCTCGATCTGCATATCGCCCCAATAGCCCCATGCCGCCGAAATCACCGCGTCTGTGGGCTGGCCCAGATAGGTCATCTCGGCGATGCGGATGTTTTCCATGATGAAGAAGGGACCAGCCCCCACCACTTGGGTCCAATGGCGGATGGCGGCGTCGAAATCGGATGGCAGATAGGCCATCTGAAAAATCGGGCCGATGTCGGTAAGCGGGCCGCGCTTGGCCATGATGATGATCCTTTCAGGCGAACAGGGCTTCGGGCGCTTCGATCAGCCCCTTGAGCGTTGCGAGGAATTGGGCCGCCGCCGCGCCGTCAATCGCACGGTGATCGACCGCGAGGGTCAGCGCGAGGCGGGTTTCAAAGCCCACGCTGCCATCGGGCTTTTCACAGGGCGCCCGCCCCGCCGCGCCCACGGCAAGGATCGCGGCCTGCGGCGGATTGATGATGGCGGCAAACTCCTCCACGCCGAACATGCCAAGGTTCGAGATCGAGAATGTCCCGCCCTCCATATCGCCCAGCGAGAGCCGCCCGGCCTTGGCCTTGTCGATCAGGGCGCTGGTCGCCTGCGCGATCTGGGCCACGCTTTGCCGGTTGGCCTGCCGCACGATGGGGGTGACAAGGCCATGGGGGCCGGCCACCGCGATGGCGATATCGGCATGGGCAAAGCGGTGGATGGATTGCCCATGCACCTGAACATTGACATCGGGATGCCGGGCCAGCGCAATCGCGGCGGCGCGCACCAGATAGTCGTTGATCGAGGCCCGCGCGCCCAGCACCAGATTGGCCGTCTTGCGAAGGGCCAGCAGTTCATCGAGCCGCGCGCTGGAGCGCAGATAGAAATGCGGGATCTCCTGCTTGGCCTGGGTCAGGCGCTGGGCCACCACCTTGCGCACCCGGTCGAACGGAACGATGGCGGGCGGATTGGGCACGGGCGAGAAGGCCGCGCCCGGCGTCGGCACCGGCTTTTCCACCAGCGCCAGCACATCGGCCTTGGAAATGCGCCCGCGCGGGCCTGTTCCGGTCACGCCCGACAGGTCGATCCCATGCTGGGCCGCGATCCGGCGGGCCAGAGGCGAGGCAAAGACCTTGCCATCCTCGGCCGCCAACGCCAGCGGACCCGACAGCACCGGCCGGGCCGGGGCGTTCAGCGCCTGCTGCACATCCTGCAAGGTGATGCGGCCATTCCGGCCCGAACCCTCGATCGGCTCAATGTCCAGCCCGCTGGCCTCGGCCAGTTTGAGCGCTTCGGGGCTGATGGCGCGGTTGGTCTGGATCGGGCGCGGGGCCGGCGGGTGTGCAGGTGCGGGCGCAGGGGCATCTTGCGCCGCCGCGCCGGGATTGACCGGCGCATTGGCGGGGCGGAAGGCGGCGATGAAGGCGTCGATCTCCTCCGCGCTGGTCCCGGCCTGCGCGGTCACGGCCAGCAGCGTGCCGACCGGCTGCGCCTCGCCCCCGGCAGGCACCAGCACGCGGGCCAGCACCGCGTCATATTCGGCCTCAACCTCATTGGTGATTTTGGCCGTTTCGATCAGGCACAGCAATTGGCCGCGGGCAAAGGCATCGCCCTCGGCCACTTTCCAGTCGGCCAGCGTGCCTTCGGTCATTTCGATGCCCCATTTGGGCATGCAGAACGGGCGGATGTCCGGCATCATCCCCTCCTTATCGCCATGCCAGCACGCGGCGCACCGCCGCCTCGATCTTGTCGACCGAGGGCAGATAGGCGCTTTCCAGTTCGCGGGCGAAGGGGATGGGCGTGTGCGGCGGCGTCACCTGCAGCGGCGGGGCTTTGAGGCTGGAAAAGGCCTTTTCGGCCACCAGCGCGCAAAGATCGGCGCCAAGGCCGCAGCGCGGCGGGGCCTCATCCACCACCACCACGCGGCCCGTCACTTCGACGCTGTCAAGGATGGTCTCCTCATCGAGCGGGCTGGTGGTGCGCAGGTCGATGACATCGCAGCCGATCCCTTCGCCCGCCAGCTTGTCGGCCACCGCCTCGCACATGCCAAGCAAAAGGCCCGACGAGATGAGCGTGACATCGCCGCCCGCGCGCGACAGGCGCGCATGGCCAAAGGGGATCATGAAATCGCGGTCGTCGGGCACCTCGCCGGTGGTGGCGTAAAGCGCCTTGTGTTCGAGAAAGATCACCGGATCATCGTCGCGGATCGCGGTGCGCAGCAGGCCCTTCACATCGGCGGGCGTGGTGGGCATCACCACCTTCAACCCCGGCATGCCCGTCAGGATCTGATGCACGCTCTGGCTGTGCTGGGCCGCGGCATTATAGCCCGCGCCATAGGCCATGCGGATCACCGCCGGACACCGCGTCTTGCCGCCGAACATATAGCGGAATTTGGCAATCTGGTTCCAGATCTGGTCGAGCGAGACGCCGATGAAATCGGCAAACATCAGTTCGGCAATCGGCCTTTTGCCCGACAGCGCCAGCCCCGCCGCCGCGCCGACAATCGCGCTTTCCGAAATGGGCGTGTCGATCACGCGGGTCGGCCCGAATTTATCATACAGCCCGGTCGAGGTGGACCAGATGCCGCCAATGGCTTCGGGTCCGCCCTCGGTCCCCATGCCGCCCACCACGTCCTCGCCCAGCACCACCACATTGGGGTCGCGCTCCATCTCCTCCATGATGGTGGAGAGAACAGCGGCGCGGTACATCATATTGCTCATCGATTTTCTCCCGCGCTTAATAGGCGATATAGACGTCGGCCAGAACGTCTTCGGCGGTGGGCCTGTCGGCGGCGCGGGCGGCGGCCACGGCGCCCTCGATGGCGCCCATCACATCGGCGTCCACCGCGTCCAGATCGGCATCCGCCAGCAGGCCGGCGCCTGTTACCGATGCGCGGAATTTGGTGAGGCAATCACGCGTGGCGCGGATGCGGTCGAGTTCGCCCGGCCCGCGATAGCGCTGGGGGTCGCCTTCAAAATGGCCAAAGAAGCGTTCGGTGTCGAATTCCACCGCGGCCGGGCCGTTGCCTGCGCGCACGTAATCCAGCACCTCGCGCATCGTGTTGTGGACGGCGAAGAAATCGGTGCCATCGGCGCGCCATGCCTTCATGCCAAAGGCTTCGGCGCGACTGGCGATGTCCTGATTGGTGCCCACCGCATAGGATACGCCGGTGTGTTCGGAATAATGGTTGTTTTCGAACACAAAGATGCAGGGCGCCTTGGTCACAGAGGCAAGGTTCATCGCCTCAAAGGTCGTGCCCTGATTGCAGGCGCCGTCGCCGGAAAAGGCGATGGCGACGCTCAGCCCGTCCGGCCCCGGCCCATCGACCCGCGATGCCAGCGCCGCGCCCACCGCAATCGGCGCGCCCGCCCCCACGATGCCATTGGCCCCCAGCATGCCCTTGGTCACATCGGCAATATGCATCGACCCGCCCTTGCCCTTGCACAGGCCTTCGCGGCTGCCCCAGATTTCCTTCATCATGTCATTCACATCGCAGCCCTTGGCCAGACAATGGCCATGGCCGCGATGGGTCGAGACGATCTTGTCGGAGGGAGAGAGGTGTTCGCACACGCCCACCGCCACGGCCTCCTGGCCGCAGTAGAGATGGGTGAAACCGGCAATCTCGCCGGTCTGGATTTCGACATGCAGCCGCTCTTCAAATTCGCGGATGATCTTCATCTGGCGATAGGCGGCCAGCAGGGCTTCTCGGCTCAATTGCATTTCCGGCTCCCGGCGTTTTGTTATCTTGTTGAACGGGCTAGAGGTTAAGCACCGTCTTGGCGATGATGCTGGCCTGAACCTCGTTGGTCCCGCCAAAAATGGTCCATGCCCGGCTGTTGAGATAGCGGGCGGCGGCAACCTGCGTCTGGCGGCTGTGAACGGGGGGCGGCGCGTCGGGGCCATAGAGCGGGCGGCGCGTGTCCAGCTCCAGCCCGGCAAGGCCCAGCAGATCCATCGCCATCAGGTCGATCTCCTGCCGCAGGTTGGAGGCCAGCAGCTTGACCAGCGAGGTCTGCGGCCCCGGCGCCCGACCCTGCGCGATCTCGGAGAGGATCTTGAGTTCGATCATCTCCAGCGATTCCACCCCCAGCCGCGCCCGCGCCGCGCGCCGCCGCCAGTCGGCATTGCCCGCCATCGCGCCGCCCGCGCCATCGGGCTGATCGGCGGCATCGGCGCAGATCCGGCGCAGATCATAGGCCAGCTTGGGCGCATGGCACGAGCCGCCCCTTTCGTTTTCCAGCAGAAATTTGGCCAGTTTCCACCCATCGCCTTCCGCGCCGACAAGGTCGGTGACAGGCACGACGACATCCTCAAGGAAAACCTGATTGACCTCATGGTCGCCCGCCAGTGTCAGGATCGGGCGCACCGAAATCCCCGGCTGGTTCATATCCACCAAAAGGAAGGAAATGCCGGTGCTCTTGTGCCCGCTGGCATCGGTGCGGGCCAGACAGAACATCCGGTTGGCCCAATGGGCATGGGTGGTCCAGATTTTCGAGCCGTTGAGGATATAGCGGTCGCCATCCTTCACCGCGCGGCATTGCAGGCTGGCCAGATCAGAGCCGCTGGCGGGTTCCGAAAAGCCCTGACACCAATAATCCTCGCCCGACAGGATGCGGGGCAGATAGTGTGCCTTTTGCTGCGCCGTGCCAAAAGTGTAGATCACCGGCGCCACCAGTTTGAGCCCCAGCACGGTCAGATTGGGCGCGCCCGCCTCGGCGCATTCCTTTTCAAAGAGATAGCGTTGCACCGGGGTCCAGCCGGTGCCGCCATATTCCTTGGGCCATTGATAGCCAAGCCAGCCCTGCCGGTTGAGGATCGCGTTCCATGCCTGCCCGATGTCGGGTTCGACAAAGACCGAAGGCGTGGCTGCCGCGCCCTCGCGGATTTCCGGCGTCAGATGCTTGGCCAGAAAGGCGCGGACCTCTTCGCGAAAGCGGCGTTCATCAGGGGAGAGTTCTAGGTTCATGGCCCCAATCTACGTGTGCAAAATGGTGACGGCGGAAACGCCGGGGGCGCCATAGACATGGCTATAGGCGGTGCGGGGCGTGCCGGGGACTTGTCGTCCGCCGCCCGCCCCGCGCAACTGGACGACATTTTCATAGACCTGACGCAGGCCCGAAGCACCGATAGGTTCGCCGCAGGCAAGGCAGCCGCCATCGGTATTGACCGGCAACGCGCCGTCGATGCGTGTGCGCCCTTGGGCAATCCATTGTTCCTGATCGCCATCGGCGCAAAAGCCGTTTTCGGCCATATGCATGATTTCGGCGCCTGCCTCGGTGTCCTGCAACTGGGCCACATCGATTTCGTCCGGCCCGATGCCCGCCTTTTCAAACGCGGCGGCCGAGGCGAGGCGCGTGGCGGTGTTGACCCCGCCGCCAATGTCGATGCTGGGGGCAAAGACCTCGAAGCTGTGCGCTGGGCGGGTGCGCATGGTGGCGGCGGCCAGATGGATCGGCCTGATGCCCAGTTCCCGCGCCTTCCTTTCGCTGGCCAGCAGCAGCGCCACCCCGCCTTCGCCGGGCGAACAGAACATATATTTGGTGAAAGGGTCCGAGACCATCGGCGCATCGAGGATGGTGTCGAGCGCCACCTCTTCGCGCCGCCATGCGTGCGGGGCATGCACTCCATTGGCAAAGGCCTTTTGCGCCACCAGCCCCAGCGTGCGGCGGCTGATGCCATGCAGATGCATGTAACGCATGATCTTGGCCGCGAAGAATTGTGTCGTCACCATATAGCCCGCCGCGCCATACCATTCGGGCAGGTTGTATTCGGCAGGCATCGCGTTGAACGCCCCGCGCGGATGCTTGTCAAAGCCGACGGCCAGCCCCAGTTCGAATTCGCCCGAGCGGATGGCCATTTGCGCGGAAAACAGCGCCGATCCGCCCGTGGCGCAGCCGTTTTTGACATTGATGAACTGCACGCCCGTCAGGCCAAGGCGATCCACCATCGTGTCGGGATTGCCCGCCGCATCCGACCCGCCATAGGCGAATTGGACATCGCCCCAGCCCACGCCCGCATCGGCCAGCGCGGCGCGCACCGCATAGGCGCCCTGATCCAGCCCCGACACACCATCGGTGCGGCCAAAGGGGTGGATACCGATGCCGATGATGCAGACATTGGTTGCCGCGCTCATTGGCCATCCTCCGTCGCCGGGCGAAAGGCGGGCAGCCAGACGGGCGCCGACGCGGCGGGATCGAGCGCCACCTTGGTCAGT
>NZ_CP117420.1 GCF_028607105.1 Novosphingobium humi
GCCATGGACAATCCGGCCCAGAAAGGCGGCGGCCTCGTCAAAGCTTTTGGCGCGGAAAAAGATCCATGCCGCCGTTACTATGTGAAACGTGTAAATCCGCCCGATCCATACCGGCGCGGGCGGCCAATGCGCGGGGCGATATTGCGCCCACAGCCGTTCGGCCACCAGTATCGCGCCATGCATCGCGCCCCAGATCAGAAAATTATAGCTGGCCCCGTGCCACAATCCGCCCAAAAGCATCGTGAGGAACAGCGCAAGACAGGTGCGCGCCAGAGTTTGCCGCGATCCCCCCAGCACGCCGATATAGAGATAATCGCGCAGCCATCCCGACAGGCTGATATGCCAGCGCCGCCAAAAATCCTGAAGCGAGGCGGCGCGATAGGGTTGATTGAAATTGGCCGGAAAGCGCAGGCCCAGCAGACCCGCAAAGCCGATGGCCATATCGCTGTAGGCCGAAAAGTCGCAATAGATCTGAATGGCATAGCCATAGGCGGCCAATATCAGATCGCCCGCCCCATGGGCATCGGGATTGGCGAAAACCGGATCGACCAATTGCACCGCCAATTCATTGGCGATCACCGTTTTTTTCACCAATCCCCACAGGATCAGCACCAGACTGGTCGCCGCTACGCTTTGGCTTAACCACGGCCTTTCGCGCAATTGCGGCAGGATATGCCCCGGCCGCACAATCGGCCCGGCCACCAGATGAGGAAAAAAACTCATCAGCAGGGTGAGTTCGAGCAGGCGCGCCGGTTCGCTGCGCCCTTTCCAGACATCGACGACATAGCTGATGCCTTGAAAGGTGAAGAAGGACACGCCCACCGGCAGGATCACGTCCAACACCGCAAGGCGCCGGGAAAAGCCTGCCGCGGCCAGCGCATGGTTGGCCTCATGCACGAAGAAGCCGTAATATTTGAAAAAGCCCAGAATGATCAGATTGGCCCACACGCCCGCCAGCATCCAGCCGCGCGCCTGTTCGGGCCGCTCCGACAATCGCGCCGCGATCATCCGCCCCGCGCCCCAATTAAGCATCGAACTGAACAACAGCAGCGCAACCAGACGCGTATTAAACCAGCCGTAAAAGATCCACGAAGCCACCAGCAGCATGATCAGCCGCCAGTCGCCCGCCCGGCGCATCAGCCAGTTGGCGCAGAACACCAGAATGAAAAAGCCATGAAAGGCCAGCGTGGGAAACAGCATGACGTCCGCTTACTTGCCCAGCGATTGCCGCGCCTGATCCAGATCGCGGGCCAGCGCTTCGCCCAGACGGCGGCCGCCCTCGGCGGAAAAATGGACATGATCGCCCCGTTGCAGCCCCTGCGCCACCCAGAGCGAGGAGGAGCAAGGCCCGCCCATCGCCTGCTGCCAGTCCCAAAAGGCCAGCCCCATGTCCTGGGCCACGCGCATCTGCATCTGGCGCATACGGGCCAGATTGCCCGGCACGGCCCAGCCATTGCCGCAGGTCGTCGTTTCGGCCATGTCGGGCCGTGCCACATCAGGGCGGCTGCTGGCCGCATCGGGCGGGCCAAGCAGCAGCACCGGCACGTCATAACCCAGCAGGCGGCGGATGCGCAGGATCTGGGCGCGCAAGGTTGCCTCGGCGTCCTCGATCTTGAGCGAGGGGTCAAATCCTTCATTGGTGCCAAAGGCGATGGTCAGCAGGTCGGGCCGCGCATGGCGCAATTCAACCCCCAGCACGGCATCGTCATTGCGCGCAAAATGGCCCAGCCGCGCCCCGATCACCCCCATATTGGCCAGAATGATCCCGCCGCCCTGATGCTTGCTTTCCCACGATGTCAGATCGACCGGGCGCTCGCTTTGCGTGGTGATCGATACCTGCATGACGGGGGCGGGGGAGGCGGTGTCATAGCAGATGGCGCCGGTCTGCTCGGCGGCAAAGCTGTAGTCCTGCGCGACATCGCCCATGGCCACGCGCACGGCGCCCTTGTCCGGCCCGGTCAAGCCGCAAAGGCTGAAGCGGTCGAAGGCAAAATCCGCGCTGTCGGCGCTGAGCGTCATGGTGGCACCGGCCGTTCGCGCGCTTTGTGTAAAGCCTGTCATGCCCAGCGCCGGACCATCGGCTCTCCTCTGGCGGCCGAAAGCGGCCTGCACGGTCCAATTCGCGCTTTGCCGGGCGGTGACACCCCATGTCAGATAGCCCTGATAAGGCCGCCCCACCGCCGAGGCCCCGCGCCCCGCGCCGCCATATTCGGCCTGCCACGCCTTGCGCCAGCCATTGGTGATCATATCGCCCGCGGTGTGGCTGTCGCCGATCTGGATGATCGAGAGCGGGGCCATGCGCGCATCGGGCAGCCGCTGCAAAAAGCCCGCAATCGCCTCGGCATTATGCAATTGCCCGGCAACGGGAACTGCTTCCTGCGCCTGCCCTGCGGAGGCCCCCATCGCGGTCATGGTCAGCATCAGTTTGCGCGCAATGGTCATTTCTCGTCAGGCCCATCCTGCTTGGCCAAAAGCGCGATGCGCGTCAGCACCGGCTTGGTAATTTCGCGATAGCCGTGAAAGGTCATGTGAATGCCATCCTCGGCGCGCGCCACATAAGGGGTTTTGGTCGTGCTATCGATCAATTCCTTGGCGAAATGATGGTCCTTGTCCTCGCTGGCCGACACGGGGTTGACGAAAGGAACATGCAATTTGCACATCAGCCCGGCGTAAAAACCGTTCATCGCCTGAACATCGCGATCATAATCGGCCTTGCGCATACGCGGAAGGCCGACCCAGGCCACCGCCACGCCCTGTTGCCGCAAATAGGCCACCAAGGCGCTCGCCCGGCCGCCCACCACCGATTGCCAACGTTCGCTCATATAGGCGGCGCCATGGCCGGCCTCGCGTACGCCCTGGGTATCATTGGCGCCAATGTCGATGATGGCGATGTCGATTGGCTGCTCGGCAAATTTGGCCTTTACATGGTCCAGCACATCAAGGCTCTGATAGCGCGTCAGGCCGGTCCCTTCCTTTGAAAAGCGATAGACTTCAAAGCCATCCTTTTTGCGGAACATCCCATTGGTGGCCGCGAATATGCCATCGCCAAAACTGTCGCCGATGATGCCGATGCGCAAGGGCCGATCAGCGCGCAACCCTGCCAATACCCGCGGCGAGAGCGGAAAATCGCCGGCGCAATTGTCGGTGGGCGTGGCTGCTTGCGCGGGCGGCGCAGCCATCTCCTGCCGCGCCTTGGCCGGTCCGGCCATGGCCATCGAGGCAAACGGCTGCCCTTGATGGACATAGGACATGGCCAAAACCGCGCCCACGGCTATCCCCACAAAGAGCACAGCCCCACGATCCACATAGGCAAGACTTTTCATTGCAACCCAAATCCAGCGCACAGCGACAGATCGGCGTAAGGCGCGAGCCGGAAACGCTGCTGCCAATTAATAATGGAGAATTTGCCCTCAGAACGAAGGCTCTGTTCGGCTTTTGGCGATTAAGGTCAGGCGCGCCAATCGGCAAGAGTTTATTACGACCAAGTTAAGTATTTTTCGTAAAGTAATTGACGCTAACACGCCTTCTTCAAATCGCCAAGCTTGCTCGATGCCCCTCAATCGTCGCGATCACATCCCCCGAAAAGCCCAGATGCCGCCGCTCCTGTGCCCATGCCGCATCATAGCGTTCAACCGTTTCGTGCGCTGTGTCCACGATCAGCCGTGCCGGCAGGCGCGCCCGGTCGGCCATCACGGTCAGTTCTTCATAGGTAAAGGACTCCCACGCCCGCGAGCGATGAAATTTCAACGCCGCGTCCTCTTCGGGAATATAGGCCACCGTCGAGAGCAGATCATAGGCAGGCGCCAACACCGGCCGCCGCCCATCGGGATAGATCAACGACCAGTTTTTCAAGTGCATGTCGCCATTTCCGATCAGCACGCAATAGGTGAGGCGGCGGATGAACTCGACCACGCTGGCCTCATCCGTTTCGATGGCCAGCACCGAGAGGATGTGCCGATAGCTGGCATTTTCATATTTATCGTCGGGAAAGACGTTGAAAACCTGCGCAAAGTCCTCGATATGCACCGGGCCGGAGGTGCCCCGATCAAACCGCCGGATCGCATAGGCCGAGGCGCCATAGCGCGCGATGCCCGCAGGCAGGCCCGCAATAGCGTCAAGCGGCAGCAGGTCGATGTCGGGCACATCCACGCCCACCATCCGCGCCAGCGACATCGCGGCAAATTCATTTTCCGGCACATCGGGATGCCGCGCCGAGGGCAATTTGACGATCCAGTTGCCGCCCATGCCATTGGCCGGAATGGTCAGCCCGCCTTTCTTGCCCCGATTTTGAACGGCGGAGAATTTCAATTGCACCCCCGCCAGCGAGAAGCGCAAAGCCTGAGCGGCGGGCCTGTCGACCGGCGCGGCGGCGGGCGCGGGCAGGGGCGCGGCCTCAATCGGCAGCGCCTTGACCGCGCCGGGCAGATCCGCGCCCACCAGCGCCAGCAGCGGATATTCGCGGATGGCCTTCACCCCCGCCCGCCGCGCCAGATAGTCGCGCAAGGTGCCTTCGGGCAGGAGGTTGGAGAAAAACGGCTCGATCTGCGTCTGATAGGATCGCGGCGCGTTGAGCAGCCCCCCGCGCGTGTCGCGATAGGCCAGCGATAGGGTGGGGCGGTCCGCATCGGCAATATAGGCATCGTCAAAGGTGAAAATGCTGCGATCGCCGTCAAGGCGAACCAGCGTGCCGACCCGGCGGTCATGCAGGAATATGGCCAGCGCCGCCGCCTCGCTCATGCCTCATCCTCCAGACGATAGGCCGGGGCCGGGGCGTCATCCGTCAGCGCGGCAATGGCGGGCAAATCCTTGCGCGGCACCAGCACCAGTTCCATCTCCAGCGCGCGGGCCATCTCGATCAGACTGGAAAGCTGGGGGTCGACGCCCCCGCTCTCGATTTTCGACACATGGCTTTGCGGCAGGCCGATGCGCTGGCCCAGCTCCTTTTGGGTCATGCCTTTGGACAGGCGGGCGTTGCGCAGGGCGGTGGGGATGGGCATGGTAGACTCAAATGGTAGAAGAAATATGTCATAGCATATCGAGCGGCCATTATAGAAGATAATATATGCAATAATAGATAATGCCGGGATTGCCATCCACCCCCTTGCCGGGCATGCTTTAGGTGTTACGCCGTAGCATTGCGAATGCCGGCGCCAAGGAGCGGCGAGAACCCCTGCATGAGCGAGATAAGAGAAGGTCTGCAAGGCGTCATCGAGGCTTATATTGAAAGGTTGCCGCAGCTCGATGCGCAGACCCTGGCCGCCGAAATGTATGGTGCGTCGCGTCTGAACAGCTTTTTCATTTTGCGGCCAGACGAACGGAGGATCACCGATGTTCTTGCCGATTTGCTCGATCCCAAGGGCCGCCATGGACAGGGCAATCTGTTCCTCAATGCGTTTTTGCAGGCACTGGAATTGCGAAAGATCGGGTGGAAAGACCCGGTTACGGTCAAAGTCGATGCTGGAACGGAAAAGGGCGGCCTGATTGACTTGCTCATCAACCATGAGAAGTTTCTGATCGGCATTGAGATGAAAATCTTCGCCCCGGAACGCGAACGGCAATTGGCGGATTATCACGAACACCTTGCGAAAGAAGCGCAAAGCAGGCCGTTTGCCTTGGTGTTTCTGGCCGATCAGAAGCCCAAGTCAGCGCAGGACAAGGTCATCCGCATGCCATGGGCTGCGCCGGACAAGGATTTTGACCAAAAGTCATGGCGCTGGGCGCGGCCGATGGCGGCCATTCTGGCTGAGACTTTGCCTGATATCAGGTCCGAGCGGTGCAGGTCTTACATCAACGAGTTTCTGGACTGGATTGGCGCAACGTTTGGAGGGGTAAAGATGAAAGACCTAGAATTTGCCACCTATGTCGATGCCGTCAAAGGGGCCTTTGGAACGCAGGCAAACCGGCACTTCCTTGGCGCTGTGATGGAGGCCAGCGGGGCCATTCATCAATTGGTGGTGGACGAGATAGAGGCGGCTTTGCGTGAGGCCATCAAGGCCAAGGGGCATGAGGTCTCTTTGGTGGGAGAAGCATCCCTTTTCGATGCCTTAGCCGAAAGGGATAAGCCTTGGGGTGTGCGCAAGAAAGGCTGGGAGAATAATCTGACCGTTGTCATCCAGTCCGAAAATGGCCGATATGCATTGGTGTTTTCCGGAATAAGAGCCCTTCGCCCCGGTGGCCCAGACGCCAAAAAGCGTCCTCAAGACGTTTGCAATAGTCGGAAGACATTGGAAGAATACCAAAAAGCGCATTTCAGCATAAGATATCAAGACGGTGAATGTTGGTTCGCCTATCAGGATCTCGAGCCTCTCTATAAAAACTGGAACGCCGATTTCGCGGCCCGTATCCTTCTGGAATCGCCCAATGGCAACATCGCCCAGCATCCGCAGATCAAAGCGCTGGCCGCGCAGATGATTGCCTTTATTCAATTCGTCGATGCAGCCCTGCAGTATGCTTCGGATCAGAAGGCGGACAGCCCCACGCCCTGAACAAGGCATGGGGCAGCCCCCATCACCCCACCGGCACGCAAAAGCCCATCGCGCCCCTTTGCGCGCCGCCGCGCGCCTCGACTTCCTCGCGCAGCCAGCGGAGCAATACGCCCGCCTCGCTCTCGCCCAAGAGGCGGGCGCGGTTGGCCACCACGGCGAAATCGCCGGGTGTTTGGCCTTCATGGGCCGGATAATGGGTGGGCCAGTCCTGCGCGAAATGGGCGCGGAACAGGCTGCGCGCCTGTTCGCCCGACATGGCCTGAAACGCCACGCGCAGCGTAAAGCGCCGCTGTGTGGCCGGGTCCAGCTTGTCGGCCAGATTGGTGGTGGCCACAAAGGGCACGCGCAAATGGTCCATCTGCACCAGCATCTCGTTGACCTTACTGATCTCCCACGAGCGCTGTCCCTCCTCGCGCGCATGGAGGAAGCTGTCGACCTCATCGATCAACAGCATCGCGCCGCGCTCGGTTGCTTGCGCAAAGGCTTCGGCGATGTTGCTTTCGGTTTCGCCGACATATGGGCTGATCAGGTCGGAACAGCGCCGCTCTTCGACATCAACCCCCATGCGCAAAGCCAAATGGCGGGCAAACGCCGATTTGCCGGTGCCGGACGGACCGGAGAGCAGCAAAGTCCACCCCTTGTCTGGCGCATTGACCAAGCGGGTTGCAAGGCGTTCCAGATCGGTGTCGGCCCGCGAAAGTCCGGGATCATAGACTGCAGCAGGCGCATAATCGGGCTGTCGCGATTGCCCCATGGCGCGCATCACGCCGTGAATCGCCATTTGCGCCTCCAATGCCCCGCCTTGGGCCAATTTCGCCGTGCGAAGCCCGGATGACACCACCGCCGCACTGGTCTTCAATGCGGCGACTTCGCGCAATTCTTCGGCGGCCAAGGCGATGCCGTGCTGGGTCGCCGCGCGCAGGGCAATACGTTCACGCACAGGCTGGCGAGGCTGTTCAAAGCCCAGAACCAGAGACATACGGCGCAGCAAGGCCGGATCCAGATCGCGATGTTGGTTGACGATCCAAATGGTCGGCACTTCGGGATTTTCCACCAGCCGGTTCAGCCATTGCTTCGAAAAGTTCTTCCGCTCGTGCATCAACAGGACGTCATCGGCCTCATCGACCACGATCAAGCGATCCTTTCGGCTGCGGCACAAGGCGCGCAACAACATCAAATGTGAAAGGCGTTCAGCTCTTTCTGGCTCGCCGCCATCTTCGTCAACCAGGCCGGCAAAGACGGCGCCAGCCTCGACCTGCTGGGCCAGAGCGCGGGCAAATTCGGTTTTGCCTGTGCCCGGCGCGCCATAAAGAAGGATGCTGATGGGTTCTTTGGACCGAGTAACCTTTTCGGCCAAATCGCGCATAACGCCAAGATGCTCGAAATCTTCCCATTCAAGGCTGCTTTTTTCGGCGTCGGGCATCAGCCACCGATCCAGTTGATCACGTGATTGAAAATTCAAACGCAGCATCCTTTTGAGCAGCTTGCCCAACGCGAACTCTCCATCATGGTCATCCCGGAGCAGTTTCGTGCCCAGCAATCGCGAGCCTTCCATCAGTTTTTCTTCGACGACACTGATGGGAATTTTGCTCAGCAGGCTGATGGCCGAAGGTGTGATGTTGCTGCACCGATGCGAAGACCGGCGCACAAGTTCACGCCAGGTTTCAAATTTCCCCCACCGGGCAACCGTGATGAGAATGTCGAGTTCGGCCTTATCAAATGCGAACATTTCGGCCACCCAGCCGATGACAATATCAAGATCGGTCGGCGCCAAGGGCTTGCGAGCCAATTGCGTGGCGACGGCCCGCATGGTGGCCGGCGATGGTTTCGTGTCGACCTTGTATGCGCGCAACGGGATCTGTTTGTTGATGTGCTTCAACAGGTCCTCACCATGTTGCTCGACTTCATGCACCGTCATGGCGCGGATGATATTGGCAGCGGCATGGGCCAGATGGGATCGTTCTTTTGCACACAAGGCTGCGTGGGACTGGCCAGATCTTTCAAATCGGAAACTCATAACGATCTCCCCAGGGGTGGTGTTTGTGCGGTGCGGCCATAAACATGGCGATGCGACAAAAGTGGTCGCCAAGGATCCGGGGCGGATGAATTTAGACTTGTTGTTAGGGGGATAGCGTCTAACGATGAGGCCCATGGTTCAACGATTGAGCAATCTCGACCGCACCCTCAAGCTGGTGTCGCATCTGACCCAAAGCATTGAGGGGCTTACTCTTGATGACATGGCCGCGCTGCTGGAGGTAAACCGGCGCACGGTCGAGCGGATGCGCAATGTCATCCTGATCCATTTCGATCTTGAAGAGATTGTTGACGGGCGCACCAAGCGCTTTCGCATCAAGGACAGTCCCGGCCGCGCCTATACCCGCCCCAACGCGCGCGAGGTGGCCGCGCTGCAAACCGTGGTGGGGGCGGGGCAGGCGCAGAAAACTGCGGGCGCGCCGGTGCTCGACGCGCTGCTGGGCAAGATCAAGGCCGGTTTTGACCGGGCCGAACGGGTGCGGATCGACAATGATCTTGAATTGCTCACCCGGCTTCAGCGTTCGCGGGTGATGGCGGGACCGGTGGTGATCGCCTCGCCCCAGGATCTGACCACGATCCAATCGGCCATTCTGACGGGCCATTGCGTCGAATTTGACTATCTGGCCGATGGGGCCGATGCGCCTTCTTGGCGACGCGTGGTGCCCTATGGACTGATCCATGGCCCCATCACCTATTTGCTGGGCAAGCGGCCGGACCGCGACGACACCCCGTATAATTTCCGGCTGGACCGGATGCAGGAGGTTCGGGAAAGCGAGGTGATGGCCTGCCCGCCCGACGATTGGGATCTGGACGCATGGCTGGCCGAGAGTTTCGGCATCTGGCGCGAGGAGGGCCATGACATTGTGCTGCGCGTGCGCGCCCATGCGGTCGAGCGGGCCAAGGGCTGGCGGTTCCATCCGCGCCAGAGCTTTACGCCCGATGGTGAGGAATTGCTGGTCCGGTTTCATTCGGGTGGCCTGTTCGAACTGGCCAATCACCTGTTCCTCTGGGCGGGCGATCTGGTGATCGAGGGACCGGAACCTTTGCGCGCGATGATGGCCCAGCGTTTGCAGGCGGCGCAAAGCCTGCTGTGACCATTTTTGTCATACCCCTGTTTCAAAGCCTGCCTCGCACCGCTTTCATGGATAATCACTGATGTTTGCAGATTGCTATCTCCGGCTGGGCAAGGCCCCCTTTGCCAGCGCCGCGCCGCTGACCGTGTCCTTGCTTTCCAGCCTTTACGCCCTGCCCGCGCGGGGCGAGGCGCCCTTGCGCCCTGTTCTGGAGGCTCTGGGCGAGGGGCACCCGTGGAGCGAGAGCCTGACCATCGCTCCCGAACAGAGTGCGGCGGCGGTGGGGGCGATGCTGCGCCATGTGATGATGGCCGCGCCGGGGCTTGATCCGGCGCGGGTCGATGTATCGGTGCTGGTGCCGGGATCGCGGGCGCGGGCGCATCTGGGGGCGCTGGTCGATCTGTGGCGCGCCCATCCTGAAACCATGCCCGCCGACCTGCAAGTGCTGGGCGATCTGCTTGCCTGCGGGGCGGGCGATGCGTTGCAGCCTATGGCCATCCTGCACCGCCGCGACGATCCGCGCCACAGCCCGCTGGAGCGCGCCGTGCTGGATCATCTCGAATCCCATCATGGGGCGACAGGGCCGGAGGATACCGATTATCAACGGCTGATCGCCGCGCCGCTGGCCCCTGCCGCGCCGGATGCTTGCCTGCTGGGCCATGTTCAGCGCCATTTGCTCGATCCGGCAGGCGGGCGCGCGGCGGCCGATGACAGTCTGGCCATTCTCTCGGTCCGCGACAGCATGGCCGAGGCGGAGGCCGCCGCCGCGATCATCCAGCGCTGGCTGGCGCAGGATGGGGTGGCGCCGGGTGATATTGGCGTGATCCTGCCCCATGGCGCGGACTATGCGCTGGCGCTGGGCGAGGTGTTTGCACGGGCTGGTTTGCTGGCGTCGAACATGCCCGGCGTGGCGGCGCGGCGCAATATCGGGGCCGAGGCGGTGCTGCATTTCCTGCAATGCCGTCGCCGCCCTGCGCCCGCCATGGCGCTGGCCTCGCTCTATTGTTCGCCGGCGCTCTGCTGGGGGGGCGATGTGGGCAATGCGCTGGCCCGCGCCGCGATGGAGGGGGATTTTGAACCTCAAGCTGCCCGCGCCCTGACCGGGCGGGCGGGCGCGCTCTTTGGTCTGATCCGTTCGGCCCCGCCGGCCAACAACGGCCAGCTTAAGGAGCATCTGCGCCGGTTCCGCAGCTTGCTGAGCGAAGATGAGGCGATGGCCGAGGATGTGCTGGAGGCAAAGGGCCATCTGGCGCGCCTGACCGCCGCCCTTGCCGCCGCGCCCGACAAGGGCGAGCCGGATTGGGAAAAGCTGATCCCGCTGGCCGCCGCCTATCAGGCGATAGCGGCGCAGCGTGGGCCGCGCTATCTGGGCGCGATCGACGTGCTGCACGCGCATGAGGCCCCCACGCGGCGCTATCGCAAGCTGTTGGTGCTGGGCTTTAACGATGGCGCCTATCCGGCGCCGCCTTCGGGCAATCCGTTCTTTCTGGACAGCGAAGTGGCCCAGATCGCGCAGGCCACCGGGCTTGAACTGCCCTCGCAGGCCAGCCAGCTTGACGCCGCGCAGGCGCTGTTTGCGCGCCAGATCGGCGCGGCGGGCGAACAGGCCATCCTGCTGTTGAGCGAGCGCGACCGAGGCGGGGCGGGGCTTGCGCCTTCCTCCAGCCTGCCCTTGGTGGCGCGATTGGTGGATGGGGCCGATGATCCGGAAAAGCTGGTGCATCCGCTGGCGCGGGGCGAGGGCACGATCTGGGACCGGCTGATCGACTGGCGCGCGCGGCCGGAGTTCAAATCGGCCAAGACGCCCGAAATCCCGGTTCATTACCATTTCGACACCAACCTTTTGGCCCTGCGCAAAAAGGAGGACGGCACTGCGCGCGCGCAAAGCCCCAGCCGCCTTGAAAAGCTGCTGGTCAGCCCGCTGGCCTGGCTGCTGGGCGAATTGGGCGCGACGCATGTGGCATGGGCGCCCGAAGGGCTGGACGTGATGCTGCGCGGATCGCTGGCGCATGAGGTGTTTGAGCATCTTTTTGCGCCGGGCCGCGACCATCCCGATGATGACGCGATTGCCGCGCGCGTGCCCGAATTGCTGGCCGAGCGCATCCGCGCCATCGCGCCTTTCCTGCAAAGCGCGGCTTGGGCGGTCGAACGCATGGCGCTGGAATCGGAAATCATCGCGGCGGCGCGGCACTGGTCGATGGTGCTGGGCGCGCTGGGGGCCGAGATTGTCGGCAATGAGTTCTGGCTCTCGGGCGAAGTGCTGGGCCATCCGGTGCATGGCATGGCCGACTGTCTGCTGCGCCTGCCCGATGGGCAACCGGTGGTGGTCGATTACAAAAAGAGCAGTTCGGGCACCCGCCGCCAGCGTTTGACCAAGGGCTATGACCTGCAGGTCGATCTCTATCGCCGGATGAACGTGCGCGTTGATGAAAAAAGCAGCGAGGGCGTGGCGCGCATCGCGCAGGTTTTGACCGAGTGGGGGCGGCTGCCCGCGGTGGCCTATCATACGCTTAACGATGGGAATGTGTTGATGAATGGCGCGGATGGCGTGAACAGCGAGCATGTCGAGGCGATTGGCGGCGATATTGCGCAACATGCGCTGCTGCTGCTCAAGGCGCGGTTCGAGGCGCTGCGCTCCGGGCGGATCGACACCAACACCACCGCCGATGAAGCCTATTTCCGCAAGGAGGCGGCGCTTGGCACCTATGCCTTGGCCGACAGCCCGCTGGTGGCGGCCTTTATGCGCGAGGATGAGGCCCCTTCGGTCGAGCTGACGGAGGCCAGCCATGACTGAGCTTTCGATCGTTCCGGCCGGCGCAGGCGCGGGCAAAACCCATCACATCCAAACCACCCTGACGCGATGGGTGCGCGAGGGGCTGGTGCGGCCCGAACGCATTCTGGCGGTGACCTTTACCGAGGCGGCAGCGGGCGAATTGCGCCAACGCATCCGCGCCGCGCTGATCGCCGATGGCAATCTGGACGCCGCGCTTTCGGTGGAGCGGGCCTATGTTTCGACCATTCACGGGCTGGGGCGGCGTTTGCTGATTGAACATGCCTTTGCGGGCGGGGCCTCGCCGCAATTGCGCCTGATTGCCGAGGATGAGCAGGATTTGTTGATCCGCCGCGCGATTGAGGAAAACCCCGCGCTGGGCGATCTGGCGCGCAATCTGGACGCCTATGGCTATCGCGGCAGTTTCGTTTCCGACGACAGCGCCGAGGACAGTTTCCGCGCCAAATTGCTGAATGTCATCGGCTTGCTGCGCACGCTGGGGCCGCGCGGGCAGGACCGCGCGATGGCCGATTTCGTCGAGGCTTCGATCCGCGATGGCTATGGCGCGCCCGCGCCCAGGGGCGAAACGCTGGACGCTGAATTGCGCGCAGCGGTGGGGGCCATGCTGGAGGCTTTCCCGCGCGGGATTGCCGATGGGGCGACCAGCGCTGCGGCGCAAAAGGATTTCCGCGCCAATTTCCTCGATCTGGGTCGGGCCTCGCGGATGCTGGCCAAGGGCGGCAAGGACTGGAAACTGTGGCAAAAGTTGCGCGGCCTGCGCAAGACCAAGCGGGGCAGCCCGACGCCGGAAGGCTATGATGATTTGGCCGATGCGGTGATGGCGGCAGCAGACAAGCTGGCGATCCACCCCGGCCCGCTGGCCGAGGCGATTGCCCATGCCCGCGCCTTGGTTGAGGGCGCGCAAAGCGCGATGGCCGATTACGAAGCGCGCAAGCGCAGCCTTGGCGTGATCGACTTTTCCGACATGGTGACCAATGCCGCGCAATTGCTGCGCAGCCATCCGGCCGTGTTGGGCGCGATCATGGATGAGGTGGACTGCGTCATTGTTGACGAGTTTCAGGACACCAACCCCATCCAGTTCACCTTCCTCTGGACGCTGGCGCGGCAGGCCAAGCGGGCGCTGATCGTAGGCGATACGAAGCAGGCGATCATGGGCTTTCAGGGCGCCGACCCGCGCTTGACCACCGCCTTGACCCAGCAGTTCGAGACAGACCCGTTGACGCATAACTGGCGTTCCGATCCGCGCATCATGGAGTTTGTTAACGCGCTGGGGCCTTGCCTGTTTGGCGATGCCTATGCGCCGCTGGCCCCGACACAGGCGCAGGGCGAGGGCACCGCGCTGGAGATCCTGCAACTGGCGCAAAAGCGCAGCGCGCGCAAGGGCGGCAAGCCGCAGCATTTCGTGGCCGATCGCATCCAGACCATGCTGGGCGAGGGCGTCATCATCAAGGACCGCCACACCGGATTGCCCCGCGCGCTGGAGCCGCGCGACATCGCCATTCTGGCCCCCACGCATAACCATTGCGCGGCCTATGCCGGGGCGCTGCGGGCGCTGGGCCTGCCGGTGCGCGTGGCCGAGGGCGGATGGTGGAACAGCCGGATCGTGCAGGCGGCGGCCTTTGCGCTGCGCTATGCGGTCGATCCGTCCGATGTGCATAATGGCCTGTGCATCGCCACGCTGGGGCCTTCGGCCATGCCTTTGGAGGATGCCTTGCGGGTGGTGGCCGCAGGGGGCGCGTTGGAGGCGCCGGAGTTGGCGGCGCTGGGCGCGTTGTGGCCGGAGGCTTTGGCCATGCCGGTCGATGCTTTGCTGCACCGGGTGATTGCGGCGGCGGGCCTGCGCGGATGGTGCGACCATCTGGAGGACCCGGCCCAGATGCGCGCCGACCTGCTGCGTTTCGAGGCCGAGGCCAGCGCCTTTATCGAGGCCCACCGCGACATGCGCGAGGCTTCGGGCTTTTACGGGCAGAGCGCGCATGTCTTTCTGGGCTGGCTGGAAAACCGCATCGGATTGAAGGGCGAGGACAAGCGCCCCAACCCTTCGGGCGCGGAGGCCGATGGTATTGAGATCGTGACATGGCACGCCTCCAAGGGGCGCGAATGGCCGGTGGTGGTGGTGGCCTGCCTTGACCACAAGCTGGACCCGCGTGCCGGAACTTTCACGACCCAATTCCCCGGTTTCGATGATCTGAATCGGGTGATCGAGGATGCCAAGCTGGCCTATGCCCCCGGTTTTGCCGCGCCTGAGGCGACCGAGCGCTTTCTGGCCGGTCTGCGGCCAGAGGCCGACGAGACGGCGCGGCGGTTGCTCTATGTGGCGCTGACCCGTGCGCGCAACCGGCTGGTGGTGGAATGGCCGCAGGACGATGGGGCCGAGGATGAGCCTTTGCCGATCACCGGGCGGCGGCTGATGGAGGCGCATGGGGGATTGGCGCTGAAGGCCAACACTTTGACCATCGGCGGGGCGACATTCCCGGCGCGGGTCTATGCGCTGGGTGCGGATATGCCGCCTTGCTTTGAGGAGGGCGCACCCGCCGCCGCGCAAGCCTCGCGTGAGCCGCGCTATGCCTTGCGGGCCGGGGTGCCGGTGGCGGGGGTGGCGGTGGTGTCGCCATCGCTTGCGGTGGAAACGGGGCGGGCGATGCCGGTCGCGCTGACCACATCACCCATCGCGCCGGGCTGGCGGGTGCTGGGCGAGGGAATAGCAGGCGCGGCGGAGAAGGGGACGGCGGTGCATGAAGCCTTGCGCATCCTGTTGCAGCGCCCCGATCTGGCGCATCGCGTGGCCGCCCATTGCCGCCTCGATGCTGAGGATGTCGAAGCCCTGACCGCGCAGGCGAGGGGTTTGGCCACAGCACTGGCGGCAAAGGGCTATCCCGAACTCCATGTCGAGCAGGTTTTGGAAATCCCGCTGGCCGATGGCGGAACATTGAGCGCGATTGTTGACCTGATCGCCGAAGGGCCGGATGGCTACATCATCGTCGATCACAAGAGTGGCCCGGTGCCCGATCATGGCTTGCGCATGGCAGGCTACTGGCCCCAACTGGCCGCCTATGCCGACGCGGTCGAGGCGGCGGGCGACAAGCCGGTGCGCGGCGTTGCGGTGTTCTGGACCGAGACGGGGGAATGGAGCGTGGCGGGGTGATTGGCCAATCAGAACAGTGAAAGTTGGCCGCCCCCCCTGACGAAATCACGCAGGGCCAGAAAACGTTCGAGGGTCGAAACGCCATGGCGCAGACCACCACCCGGCCCGATGGCCATCACCCGCGCCTCAGTGCTGGTGGTCCGGGGCCATGCCTTACCGGGCAGCGAGGGATTGCCCGTCTTCATAAAGGCCAGCCAATAGTCCTGAATATTGCGCGATACGGCCTCATCCGCAGCGGTGAACACGCGCCCCCCCTTGCCAAGGGCGCCCATGACATAGGGCACCTCGGCCGTGTGGAACGAACCGAAGCTTTTCCCGTTCAATGCCGGATAAGGCTGGATGAACAGATAGGTATAGACCGCTTGCCCGCTGTTGGCCGCCCGCCCTTGGGCCCACATCACAAGGTTGGCCATATAGCGGTCGCGCGCCAGCAGCTTGAAGGAAGTCTCTGCTTGGGCAGGAGTAGCATGGGGGTAAAGCGCGATCAGCCGGTCGGCCACGGCGCCATAGCGCGCCCTGACATTGGCCTCGAACACGGCAGGGGTGATTTCCTGCCCTATGGGCAAGCCCTCATCGGCATTGAAACCCGTCATAAAAGGCACCCGCGACTGTACCGGGGCTTTCACATCCTCGGGATCGCCGGCCAGCACAAAACCGTCATTATTCGGCGCAAAGGGAATGGCGGGCATTTTGGTGAGGCTGTCCAGAGCTGGCGGCGGCACGTTGGTCAGCTGTTCCAGCGTTGCGGCATCGACCTTGCGCAGATCGGCGATGGTGGGCGCATGGGCTGTTTCACCCAGCGCTACGCCCACCTTTTCGGCCTCGGCCAGCGGCGCCGTGCGGATGCCCATGCCCGAACCGCTTTGGGCAATGGCGCGCTGGAACAATCCCTTGGCCAGAGGCGAGAGAACCAGATCATTGACCGCTGCCGCGCCCGCTGACTGGCCCGCAATCGTGACATCATCGGGATCGCCACCAAAACGGGCGATATTCGCCTTCACCCATTTCAACGCAGCAATCATATCCAGCAGGCCGTAATTGCCTGAGTACGCCATGCCGGATTCGCGGGTCAGTTCGGGATGGGCCAGAAATCCGAATACGCCGAGGCGATAGTTAAAGGTAACCACCACCGCGCCCCGAGCCGCAAGCCCTGCTCCTTCATAGACAGGAATGGTGCCTGACCCGCTGCCAAAGCCGCCGCCATGAATATAGAAGAACACAGGCAGGTTGCCGGGGGCCTTTCGCGGGGTCCATACATTCAGATAAAGGCAGTCTTCGGAAATATTGCCCTTGATCATGAATTCGGCGCTGAAGGGGCCAAAGACCGCCGGCGGCCCCTGATAGCATTCCGCCGCCGGGCGGGTGGCGTCACGCACGCCCTTCCACGATGCGGCGGCTTGAGGCGCGCGCCAGCGCAGGTCTCCTACCGGAGGGGCAGCATAGGGGATGCCGTAATAGGCTGCAACCGCGCCATGCTCGACGCCCTTCACCATGCCGCCTGTGGTCTGTACCTGTCCGGCCTGTGCCGCACCGGTGGCGAACAACATGGCCACAGCAACCCATCGCGTCTTGTTTTGCACCGCTCTTCCCCGCTTATTATCGAACGTTTATTCCAATTCTGATGGCATGGAGCGATGGGCATGTCTTGGTGCGGTATGTATCAGTTTGTCTCATCCCCTCCGCGAAGGCCCGATGTGATGTATGAAGGCGCCATGGATGATGTCGAACAAAAGTTTGTCCTGATCGTGGAAGATGACGCGGACCTGCGCGAATTGCTGGCAAACCTGCTGGATCAGGCGGGAATTGCCAATGAAGCGGTGGGCACGCTGTGCCGCGCATCGGCCCGCATCCGCGAAATCTCGCCCGCGCTGGTGCTGCTCGACGTGATGATGCCCGATGGCGACGGTCTGGCCTTTTGCGCGCAATTGCGGCAGGCCGGGTTCGCCAACAAGATCATGATGCTGACCGCCAAGGGGGCCGCGCTGGACCGCATTGCCGGATTGGAAGGCGGGGCCGATGATTATCTGACCAAACCTTTTGAATCACGCGAATTGCTGGCGCGTATCCGCAACCTGCTGCGCGGGGCCACCGCATGGCACAGCATCAGCACGGGCAAGATCCGCTATGCCCGTTTTGGCACATGGCGGCTCGATCTGGTGCAACGGCGTCTGGTCACATCCGATGACCGCATCGTCATGGTCTCAACCGGCGAATTTGATCTGCTGCGGCGCATGATCGACGCGCCCCGGATCGAATTGAGCCGCGAAGACCTGATGCCGGAGCGGCGGGAAACGGTCCATTTCGACCGCTCGCTGGACAACCGCATCTCGCGCCTGCGAAACAAGCTGGGCGCGGAACGTGATGGGGCGCAACTGATCGTGACAGTGCGCAATCGCGGCTTCATGCTGGCTGCGGATGTCAGCTACGAATGATGCCGGGGTTTCGCTTCAAAACACTGGCCGGCAAACTGACCTTCATTCTGGCGGCGGGGTCCAGCATCGCCTGCGCGCTGGCGCTGTGGGGGGCAGAAGAATATCGCCGGCGCGGCATAGAAGCCGTCCAATATGCCAGTCTGGTTGCCAGCGGAGACGATCTGACCTCACGCTTTGCGCGTGACGAGGACAAGACCGCAAGGGATTTGATGCAAGGTCGCATCTTTGGCGCGCGGTTTCTGGTCCGGCCTCCTTCGCGCGCGCAATATGACGCAAACCTGACGGGATACTTGCAGCAACGCCTGCCTGCCTCTGCTGCTCCGATCGCTTTTCATGGCGCGGTTGAGGATTGCATTGGCGATTACCGGGCGGTGCAGGCATCGGGCGCGCGGGGCTTTTTCAAGGATCTGCCCGAATGCTGGCTGGTCATCATGCGCGCGCCCAGCGGCAGGCTCTTTACCATCGGCCTGCCGGTGCCTTCCGTCGGGCATAGCGCGGGCCTTGCCTTTGCCCCCACCGCCTTGGCCATCACCACTCTGGCCAGCCTTCTGATCGCGGCTTTCGTCGCCCGCATGACGCTGGATTTCATGCGGCGGCTTCAGGATGCCACGCGCCGCTTTGCCGAAGATATCAACGCCCCACCCATTACCGATCATGCGCCGCGTGATGTCCGCGCCACGTATGACGCCTTTAACGCCATGCAACAGCGCATCCGAACGATGATGCTGGAACGCAACGATATGCTGGCCGCCATCAGCCACGATCTGCAAACACCGCTGACCCGTCTGCGCCTGCGGGCGGAGGCTATGCCCGCCTCGGTCGAACAGACCAAGATCATCGCCGATGTCGCCGCGATGGAGCGGATGGTGCGAGATGGGCTGGCGCTGGCCCAATCGCGTGAATCCTCGGACGATTGGGCATGGCTGGACATTGATTCCCTGTTGACCAGCATCGTCGAGGACCTGCGCGAGGAGGGCAAGGTGGCCGATCTGGGCCGCATCGACAAGATCTGCGTCAGAGTGAAACCCAGCGCGCTGGCCCGGTGCCTTCAAAACCTTGCCGACAATGCCATCCGCTATGGTTGGGCCGCCTTGTTCGAATGCATTGATTCGGACGGCATCGTCAGGATCAGGATAGCCGACAAAGGTCCCGGCATCCCAGACGCCGATCTGGAGCGCATGTTCCTTCCCTTTGTCCGTGGTGAATTCAGCCGGTCGCGGCAAACCGGCGGCACGGGCATCGGCCTGACCATCGCCCGCGCACAGGCCGCCACCTTTGGAGCGCAGGTAGCCCTTGCAAACACGCGGGATGGTTTGACCGCAACCGTCACACTGAAAGGAGATGTCGCGGCGAACGGGTGATCGCTCGCCATCCGCAATCCTTCAAGCGCCGAAGGCAGATTTCAGCGCTTGGTCTGCTGCGGCAATCTTTTCACCAAATCGAGTGATAGCGGCGAGGATACGGTCATAGACCGCTTCCGGATCGTCATCGGTTTCATTGAGATTGTTGGCAATTGGCGTGACGGCAATGTGCGTCCATGATGGCTTTAGAGCGCCCCGCGCGGGTTTCAGAGCAGCAGATTCCAGCGCATTATAAATCGGCTGCCGTGCGGGTTGATCCGCCGGGTCCACCTGGCCAATCACAAATTTGATGGCGATGGAGCTGCGTTGCGTATTCGCCGATAGTTCGATCAGCAAAAGCCGTTTGGACGATGTCCATCCCTTTGCGGTGAGCATCCCCGGATAGCTGTCCCATGAGGGCACCGCAAAACGGATGATGCTGCGCGCGCATTCATCGGGAACGACCGTAATTCCTGCTGTTGTGGCAAGGCTTTGAGCCAATGTCTTGCGCGCGTCATAAAGACGCCCGAAGATGCCTCCGCCGACTTGCGGGCTGCGCTCCATCAGGAATTCCAAAGCTTCGCGGTGCTGGCTCCAAAGTTTTGCGGCCAGGTCATCAAGTCGGGCGTTTGGCAAATGATGCCTCCGTAACATTGCAAGATAGCTGGAAAGATATTCGCGGGCATGGTCGCCGCCGCCCGCTTCGGCCGCGACACGGTCCAGTTCCTGCGCCACCTCGTTCAGGCCAAGCGGGAGCCAGGCGTCACGATGGTTTTCCGTCTCTCCACCGTGTTTGGTCAGATAGACCAGAATTTCACCCCAGCCTTCGTCGGCCGGATAATGTTCGCTCACCGCCTGCGTGTAACGCTCAAGCTGGTTGCCATGCTCTCTGGCATTGATCTTCAACTCGAAGGCGATCACAAGTTTGGGGCCGGGCAAAACCACCAAAAGGTCAATGTTTCGCCATTCCCGCTCGATTTTCACCTGATCGAAATCCATCAGGTGAAAATCGAGCGGCGTAATGGCTGGCCCGTCTTTTGCCGCATCCCATCCGCGATAGGCCTTTGCCACCGCGCGCATAACCGCCTTCAAACATTCGGACCCAAGGCCATGAGGCCGCGCCGGATCGAGATAATAGGCCAGAAAATTGGAATGTCTGATTTCATGCCCCACAACACCCATTGCCTCGAAAGGGCAAAACAGGTCAAACGATGCCTCGACCTGTGCGAACAGTGGATTATCTATAACCAGGTTTTCCAGGCGTTTAATCATGTCTGCAGACATCAAATCTCCATCCATCGGCACACAATCCCAACGAAATCAGAAGCTCCCCGCAGGCTTGCCACCCCAATTTCCAGCTTATGTGTTTCTGTTCTCGCGCGGGCCATGGCACTATCCGGAAAAATTCCGGTTATCCGTGCCCCATAGGTCTGCCTATCGCCCATGTTCGCTCAAGCCTTGCCCCGGCTGAGCGCCACCAGTTGGGCCAGTCCGTTGACGCGGGTTTTAGCCATGATCGCGGCTCTGTGGTCTTCGACCGTTCGTGCCGAAATCCCCATCCGCTCGGCAATTTCCTTATTGCTGTGTCCGTTGACCAGCCAATCGAACACCTCGCGCTCGCGGCGGGTAAAGGCCCCAGTGGCCTGCTCAATCTGGCATTGGCGCGCCGACCATGCCAATCCTTCACGAACGGCAGCGATGAGCCGTTCCTCGTCCAGAGGCTTTTCCAGATAATCGAGCCCGCCATGGCAGCGTACGGCATCCACGGCATGGGCTGTTGTGGGCCAGGCGGTCATGAACACCAGCGCCACACAAGGATCGCGCGTGCGCAACCGCTCGGCAAAGGTGAAGCCATCGATTTGCCCCATCTGAATGTCGGAAACAACGCAACCAAACCGTTGCACCGGCATCTGGCCGAGCAAATCTTCCGGCCTGGTAAAGAACCGGGCTTCAAAACCCTGTCGCACCAGCAAACGCGCCACCGCTGCGGCAAAATCGGCATCGTCGTCCAGCACGGCCACGCAGGAAAGGGGCGGGATGGTCATGCACTGGCTCCGACAATAGGCAAAACGAGATGAAAGCGCACCTGTCCAGGCAGGCCTGTGCGCGATAGCCTGCCGCCATGGGCCTCGATGATGGTTCTGGCGATGGCCAGCCCCACACCCATGCCGTTTCCGGGCGCATGGAGGGACGCGACGGCGT
The DNA here is from genome assembly GCF_028607105.1 of Novosphingobium humi. GTDB lineage: Bacteria > Pseudomonadota > Alphaproteobacteria > Sphingomonadales > Sphingomonadaceae > Novosphingobium > Novosphingobium humi. The sequence goes on from NZ_CP117420.1 coordinate 21,503, forward strand.
TGGTGACCTCCAGGCAAACCTGATCGCCCTCAACGCGCACATCAAGGCGCATGTCGGTCTGGGCTGGGGCGACCTGCGCATGCGCGGCCATGGCATTGCGCAAAAGATTGACCAGCGCCTGCGTCAATTCGACCTCCTGCGCCTGGACAAAAATTTCCTCAGCCACCGGAGCGGTATGGAGAAATGCCCCCATCTCGCGCAATTCGGGGGCCACGATCTGGCGCGCGGTCTGCACCAATTGCGCCACCGGCACGGGCGAGGGTTCATCCACATCGCGTCCGCCAAACCGGCGCAGGCGCCGCACCATGTCCGACAATTCGCGGGCCTTGCGGTCCACCAGTTCCGCGCTGGCCGCGACCTCGCTGGAGGCATCCCCGCAGGCGTCTTTCAGGTGGCGCGCCTCGATAGCCAGCGTCGAGAGCGGCTGACTGATCTCATGGATCACCGCGACCGACATGGCCCGAAGCGTCTTGAGCCGTTCGGCTTGGAAAAGCATGCGGTTGCGTCGATCAAGACTGGCCTGCGCCCAGATCTGGGCATCGCAATAGCTGCCCGCCAGCCATGTCACGATCACGGTCGAGGCCAGCCCCAGATGCAGGCTCAGACGCTGCGTATAGGTCACGGCCTCTGCGGAATAGGGCAGCAGCATTGCCATCTGGACAAAGATCGCAAGCCAGGCGCCCACTCGCCCAAAGCGCAGCCCGATCCATGCCCCCGCCAACAGGCCCGGAGCCGGCTGCACGCCCATCCCCGCATGCCACAGAAGCCAGACCGCCAGCGTACCGACCACCAAGGCCCCGCCGCCTTCCAGCAAGGGCCAGACCTTGAGAGGCGGAAGCGCCAAGGCGACTTTACCCTCCATCACTTCACCCAGCGACAGCAGGAAAGGGGCAAGTACCAGAATACCCAGCATGTCCCCCACAACCAGACTGTTAAGAGCAATGACAAGATCGATACCATGGCCAAAAGTTGGCTGTGTGCGAGGCAGAATCCACTGGATGGGCTGGACCATAAGGGCGTTGAGGATCGGCGCGCCCACGGCAGCCAAACCAAAAATCATGGGCGGCAACAGGTTGGGCTTGTTCAGCCGCGCCGCCAGCCTCTGCAGAAGGGTCAGCACGAGGCCACAAGTCAAGGCCGGGCGCGCGATACCCAGCATGTCATGCAAAGCATCCGGCCCGGTGAAATTGAACTGCCCCAAGGCCGCGTCCACGCCCAGTTCGACAGCCATCAGCCAAAGCGTCAGGCGCGGCCCCCAGCGCCACAACACGGCAAAGCGTAATCCCGCGGCAGGATACCACAAGGAAAAGAACCCATCACCGCCCCAAGGGCGAGCGGTCAAATGAAGAAAGGCAAATGCGAGGCCATAGGCAGGCAACAAAAATAGATTGCCGCAACGCCCGGCCAATGTCCGCAGCATCGCGCCATGCTTTGGAATGCAATGAATATATGGCATCGGCATGCCTTTGTGCTTGTGCCCAATCGATGGGCGGATCGCTACCCGTAAATTTCACGGATCGATTTTCGCCCTTGCAGACCCCACCGATAACGCGCGACCCGAGGGCTTGTCCGCTGCTTATGGACCGGCCTGACACTGGCCGGTGGAGGTGGCAATGCTTCTGCCGGCCTTTTGTAGTGGCGGCGGCCACAGCCCGCGCCGGGCCTTACCCGCCGTCACGCAGATAATGATAGAGCGTCTCGCGCGATATGCCAAAGTCACGGGCAAGACCGGCTTTTATCTCCCCCTCCCCTGCCCTGCGGCGCAATTCCTCGGCCTGCTGGGGCGTCAGCGCCTTTTTGCGCCCGCGATAGGCCCCACGCTGTTTGGCAAGGGCGATGCCTTCGCGCTGCCTTTCCCGGATCAACGCACGCTCAAATTCGGCAAAAGCGCCCATGACGGAGAGCATCAGCGTGGCCATCGGCGAATCCTCGCCGGTAAAGCGCAAATGCTCTTTTACAAATTCGATCTGCACCCCTTTCGCCGTCAGCGCCTGCACCAACTGTCGCAGATCGTCCAGATTGCGCGCCAATCGGTCCATACTATGCACGATCAGCGTGTCACCCTCGCGCACAAAGGCAAGCATCGCGGCCAATTGCGGGCGTTTGATATCCTTGCCCGATGCCTTGTCGATAAACACGCGGTCCAGCGCCAAACCGTCAAGCTGTCGGTCAGAGTTCTGCTCAAAGCTGCTGACCCTGATATAGCCGATGCGTTGCCCGTTCATGCCGCCGCCCATCCTGAAACTGTCAGGATGAAATCTAAGAGATCGGCGGGAAGCTGTCAATTAAAGGCCAAATAGACCCCAAACTGACATCTTGACACCGCAAAGCCGACGTCTGATTAGACTATACTCTAACCAGACACCCCCTGACCTTTCTCAGTAAGCGCAAACCTTGAAGCGGCTATCTTCCGCATCAATCCAGCAGGCAGGTTTGACCTTTGACCTCAGCATCGTTCCCCATCGGCTATGCGTAACGCCGTCGGTAATCTCTGCATCCGCTTTTCCGGGCGCATCCATCGCCAGATAGATTTCATCGGATCGGCCATAGAACCGTTTGCCGGGCAACCGAGCAACAGAAAAATCGCCATGCTCATAGGGCGTAAAGGCGCAAGGCCCGGTAAATACTCCCTGATCGCCAGATATTTCGCATTGAACAACGCGCGCAACGCCAATTTTAGCAAAAACTGGCTGAGAAATGCTCGCAGCAGCCATGGTTGTTATAATAATGATTTTTTTCATGCCGAACAATTCATCATAACGGGAATGGTCTGCGTCGCGTTCCGGTACATAACCTTCAGAACCATGGGGTCGAGCGATCCCTCTTCGGTCATCTTGCGTCGGCCGGGCCGTTTGGCCAGTTCAACACGCAAAGCGCCGCCGAGGCCCACATATTGTCTTGCGGGGACAGAATCATGCTTGCCCAATTTCACTAAAGCCCCGCCAACACGGATGATTGCTTCGCCATCATCATAGAAAACCGTCTTGGACCCGGCCATGGCAACACAGGACATGCCCCCGGCCATTGCCCCCATATCTCGCTGGGTCAGCGCAGAAACCAAAGGTACCTGCGCCAAGGCCACAGGCCCGACGAGCGTCAGGACCAGCGTGATAGAAGCAGCCACTTTGCGCATCATCATTTCTCACTCTCCAAATGGCTCATGATCCGCAAACGGCGGTCGACCAACCGGCCGACCGCCGCAAGGCGGTGAATTAAGGCTTCATAGGCTGGAATTCGCTCGTGGCCGACGCAGCCGGGGCCTTGATCTTGAGCGCTGTCATAAGTTTGGGCAGGGCCGGTGCGATCGTGACAAAGCTCTTGCTCTGCATGCCGATCAGTTCCGCCGCCATCTTCAATTCGCCCGCCCGGCGCAGCATCATCGGATTGGCCGACAAACCGCTGACCATGCCCGGTGCCTGTTGGGCCAAGACGACATTGCGCGCAATGCCCACGCCCAGATTGATCAATGCATCGCCAATCAGCTTCTTCTGTTCGGCATTTGCGTTCTGATAGGTCTGGCTCAACGCGCCCACCAGATCCTTCTGCTCGGTCATCGCATTAAGGTCGCTGGCCAATTCAGCTTTGTTCGCGCCGACTTCCTTAAAACTTTGCGCGTTCGAAATGCCGCTGATCTTCTGCTTGAGCGCGGCCATATCCGTGCGGTTCTGCAAGGCGGCCGACAAAAGCGTCGAGGCGATCATCACATTCTTGGTCGAAAGCATCGCATTGGCCAAAAAGGCATCAGCGTTGCCGGATGCCCCGGCCGGCGCGCCACCGCCCACACCGGGCACAGCCTTCATCAGCCCGCCAAACTGGGCCGAAGCGGTCATCGGCACAGCCAGCGCCGTCAAAGCCGCAAGCACAGCCATCGTATTGCGCATTTTCATCCTGAGATCCCCTTGTTGCAAATAAAATCATGATGCCGGTTGCAGGCCGGTTGCCGCCTGCAACCCCATGGCCTGAAACGTGCGGGCCAGATCGGCCTGCAGCGCCGCATCGCGCTCGGCCTGCGTCATGCCGGACGGCAATTGCGTTGGCGCCATTACCGAGCGCACCCCGTTCGAGCCAACCTTGGCCCCGTCGCGGTGCAGCGTATAGCCCACGATCAGATCATAGCCCCCGCCCGCATGCGGGCTGACCGCGCTGATCGGGACAAAGCAGGTTTGGGGCACAGGTGCGCGTGCCGGGCGGAAGTGGTCCCAACCTGCAAAGCTGGGTCCAAAACGCGCCAGGACCCCGGCAAGATCGCCCATCCGAAGGGGGGCCTTGATCCGCGCGGCCAGCAGGTTGGCCGCCGCATCGGGCCAGACCGCCGTGGGAATCGTGCCGCGATCCTCAAATTTGGCCTTGCCCTCTTCGTCTTGGCATTGGGCGATCACCGCGCGCGTGGCCGCGCTGGTCCCCGCGCTTTCCAGCGCCACCACCTCGCCCCCATGCAGCGCAAGCGGCATGACGCCCGCATCGACCGCCAGCACAGCATTGCCCGCCACTTCCTTGCCGGTGATCTCTCCCACCGGCACCATCACGGGACCGGCAAGCCCCCTCACCTGCCCGGCAGGCCGCAAAACCGGCAAGGTCAGATCAAGCGGCACAGCGCCGCCCGGATCGGCAATGGTTATGCGATCTTTCTGCATGAAAACCGGCGCGGTGACGGGCGCCGGGCGAAAGTCGGCCATAGCACGCGCCAAATGGCCAAGCGCATTGCGCAAGGCCACATCGCGCCGCGTTGCGGGCGCAAATTCCATGCCGCCCGAAACCTGATCCTCGATCATGTCATGGCCCTGCCATGCGCCGACAACACGGCCGCTGGCATCAACCAACGTGGCATAGGCATAAGCCTCATAGCGGGCCAACGTGACGCCAGGCACATTGCTGGGAATACGCACATCGGGCAAGAGCGCCACCCGCAGCAGTGCGGTATATTCAGGCAGGCTGCGCGTTTCGAGCGGAACCTGCGCGCCCGCCTCGCTCAAGGCCAGTTTGCGCAGCGCGGTAAAGGCCGGGTTGACCGGCACCGGCGCAAACCGCCCCGCCGCGCCCAGCGCATCCTGAAACACCTGCCCCACATAATCGGGAGCATAGCCATCGGGCACCGCCCCCACCCCGACCAGCAGCGAAGGCCGCGCCAGCATCGCCACCGGGGCCAGCGCGGTGCGGGTCAGCACCTGCCCCTGGCGCAGCGGCCCAAGGTCGGATTCCACCACCGCATAATCGGCGCCGGCATAAAGCACATGGCCATCGCCAATATCATCGCCCTGACGCAGGCCCGCCGCACGCCCCTTGTCCACAACATAGCCACGCCCGCGCGGAACCGAAACCTCGCCGATCACCGTGGCCGATTGGGCATAAGGGCGAAATTCGCCCGCTGCCTCGGCCACCAGCTTGTCAATCAGCGCCGTCAGATGGCCCGGCATCTGTTCGGCCAGCTGAGCCTCGAACTTATCCCGCGCAAAGCCACCCTGCGGCACCAGCGACTGGGTACGGGTAAAGACCACCTCGCCGCTGGCGACATTGGTAATGTCCAGCGTCAGCGTCAGCGGCATATAGGCATCGACCGCCCCAGGCTTGGGTACGACGGCGATATTGGCCCGCGTCAATCGCAGCGAAGTAACAAGCGTTGCCCGCAAGCGCTGGGCCTGCGTGGCATCTTTGGGCAGATGCTCGCCGAAAGCGGCCTCGGCCTGTTTGAAATGGCGCCCCACCGCTGCGGCAAACAGCTTGCCGATGGCTTGCCGCTGGGCCGATGGATAAAGATAGGCGCAAAAGGCCGGCGCGATCTCGGCTGTGCGCTGGCTGGCCGGATCATCGGCCCCGCAGGCGCTGTTTTCCAGCCCATAAAGCGCCGGTGCGGCCCAGATCCTCGGCTCGGTTTGAGCATTGGCGCTGCCCGCCAGCATCGAAGCGGCCAGCAGCCCTGCCCACGCCGCCCGCCGCATCACCGCTTGATCCCACATTCCTGAATGCAGAGCAGCACGCTGCGTCCCTCTGCCGAAACCTGCATCCCGGCAAAGGCGGGCTTGTCACGCAATTTCTGATACAGCGCAAATTGCAGCGGCGCGGCCCCTGCATAGGTGACATTGACCTGCAATTCAGTGGCATTGGAGGATACAAAGGCAGGGTTGCTGACCCCGGGCAGCGAACCGAGCGCGTCCATCAAATCGGCCTGCATGGCCATATCCAGCCGCGGCGCGCGCAGCACCAGCACATAGCCGGCCAATTGCGTGCTGACCTGACCGGCCTGCGCGCTGGCCTGACGGCGCCAGTGGTTCTGGATGGCAGGCCCCATATCCGAGGCGGCCTGATCGGCCAGCCTGCTGGTCAACTTGCCCGCGCATTCCTCCGGACTGCTGCCCAAGGCCTGCGCGTTATAGGTGTTGCCGCCCAGCATCCGTCCATCCGCGCTGACATTCGCGCTGGCCTCCAGCACGCCGCTGCACGCGGCCTGTCCGCTGGCGCCATCGGTGCCGGTCTGGGTGATGGCCAATTTGCCGCCAAGGAAATAGGGCGAATTCCTGGTGGCAACAAAGCTGAGAAATGCGTTAAAGCGCGGATCGTTCTTCAGCGCCGAATAGCGCGGCGGCGGGCCTTTGAAGAATTCAGCCATCGCCATACGTGCATTGCTGACCTGAACGTCATAGCGGAGCAGTGAGCCGGAAAGAGCGATCACGGCCGTATCACCATCGCTGGTTCTGGGGCCTTGTTGATAGACAACGCGCGAATGGAACGAGACATCGTCATGCGTTTCGGCATCAACATTGGTGCGATCGGAAAATTTGGACGATGCCGAATAGGCACTGGCCGATTTCGCACTCGATGCACTGGCGCTTTTGGTCATGGCAGCGCTCGATCCCTGATCGGAATAATTGCTCGAGGATGCGCCCGAATAGCCGCCACTGCTGCTGCTTCTGGCCTTGCCCGCCACCGAGCCATTGACGCCCGATGCCCCATAGGCCGCGGTGCCGCTTTCCCGATAGGCGCCATTGGCCTGCGAGTGCTGCGCCCCGGATACATTGTGGCTGCTGGCCGAAGCGCTGGCCGAGGTGGAGGCCGAAGCCCGCGAGGAGGAGGATGCCGCGTTTTCGCGCGAAGATGCTGTCACCACCGAATGGTCGGAAAAGGAATCCCCTGTGCGCCGGTCATAGCTGACCTCGACCTCGGCAGGCTTGGACAGATCGCTGGCCGTGCCATCTTCCCGGTCCAGATAGACCAGGATCATTTGCCTGTTATTGTCGGCGCGACGGGATGCAGAATCAATCTCGGCATCGGCCAGCATCGCACGGAACCATGCCTGATCCACATCCGCCGTCAGCGTTACGGTAAAGGTTGTACCCACGCGCGAGGACGAACGCGCCGTGATCATATCGGGGCGCAATTGGCTGGCAAACCGTTCAATCTGGGCGGAGGTGACTTCGCCCATGCGACGCTCACCAAGGGTTCGTTGCAGCATTTCGCGGATGATGGACCGCTTGGCCTCGGCTTCGGCCAGATTGCGTACCGTTTCCACATCCTTGGTAATCGCGGCCGAACCGCTGCCATTGACCGTGTCGGCATGGGCCATGCCTGTGCCGAGAGCAAGCGACCCAAGCGCGGCAAGGCCCAGCCTGCGCGCTGCGCGGTTCTTGATCATCCCAAATGCCCCCTATGCTGGAAAATCAGAAATTGGTGTCGAGCTTGACGTCGCCGGCCTGAATATGGGTGCCATTGGCGCCCTCGCGGATTTCGACGTGGTTGGCCCCGCTGCCTGCGGCCAAGGCGGCATCAGATCCCCCCGCGCCCGACGCCGGCGAGGCGCGATTGGCCAGCGCCGTAAAGCGCGGATCATCGCGGATCGTGTCAAAGGCGCGATCATCAAGCGCATGGGCGGCATCGCCCAGCCCGCTTTTCATGGCGTTTTCGAGCGCATCAAGGGCCTTGCCCCGATTGCCGCTCAAAGCTTCGGCGCGGGCCAGTTCATATTGAACCGCCGGGTCGCGCGGCGTGGCTGCAGCCTGCTTGCGGGCCAAAGCCGCAGCATCGCCATAATTGCCGGCAAATAGCGCCGCCCTTATGCCCGCTGCACCTTCTTGCGGCGGTTTAGTGTCATTTTTGTTGCAACCGGAAAGTACGATGCACAGCGCTATGGCAGCATAAGCAAAAGATGTTCGTCCCGTCATGGGATAGGTCCTATAGTTTTGGTGCTGGACCAAAGCAATCTCTTGTTTTGCGCATCATGGGTTCTTTCTGGATCAATTCTCCAATGTGCTCTGATCTTGACTTGCATCTAGCGCAAAACCACAAGCCAAATTTCACACAACATCCATATTTTTGTTTTACATTTGCCGCTGGCGATTATGGACCAAGGATCGCCGGCAAATGGCTCTGTCCTTGTTTTCCTTTTCTTCTCCATTTCCCAAGAGGAAATCTCTGGCTGTTAGATCCATTTAGAACAAGTTAGAACAGTTAAGCTGTCCTGTGATCTCCTGCGACTCTCGGAAAATCGCGGATTTTGGCTCTCCATCCGGTTCCTGATATGTCGAGGAAACGTTCCTGAAAGATCGAGGATGCGTTCCTGATAGATCGATCGTTTGTTCCCGAAGGATCGAAGGGCGCCCCTATCGCGTCCCCGAAGTGTCGATTGCCTTTATCAGCATGATTTTGGGCGCGCGCACTTGAATCAATTTATTCCCGTTGCCGCAATAAGATGTTCAAATTGGACTCGGCGGGCGGATTGCGCGGAGGTTTCGCCATGCTGCCAGCATCCGATACCGACACTTCGGGAACGCCGGGCATCAGCGCAATTTGTGGCGGTGCTTCTCGTGGTGGCGTTTGACAAAGCCGATGAAGGCGCGCTGCCAGTCGGCGGGGCTGCGCGCGGGATCGGCATTGACCCATGTCTCAAATTCAACGTGCAGCGCATAGAGATCCCAGCCGGGACAGGAGCTGCGCAGATATTCGGAGGTTTCGGGCGTGACATAGCCGCGCGTTCCGGCTTGGGACAGGCCGCCCACGGTTGAGCGGACCAGCGCCGAGACGTCGATCTGTTCGGGCGCCGGGGCGGGCGTCGCGGGCTTGGCGTCGATGATCTTGGCCTGAGGCTGTTTGCCTTCGAACTCGCCTGCGGCTCGTTTGACTACGTCGATCTCGCCTGCGGCTCGTTTCCCCGGGGAAACTTCTGGCGGCGTTTCCCCGCTCCCCTTCCCATCAGCACCATGCTTGCCATTCACGCGCCGCATGCGCAACATCGGTTCGCCATCGCGCGCGGTTTCCACCGACAGGTCATAGCCGGGCAATTCGTTCTTCTCGGCCAGCTTGAGGATCTCGAATTTGAAGCGGCGATATTCCCCTTCCGCCCCCGACTTTTCGAACAGCACCGGCATGGAGATGGCAAAGCCCGCCTCCCCTGCCCCGCCCGCATGTTTGCGCGCCACCTTATAGAGCCAGCGCTCGCGCCCGCCGGTGATGGCGAAATAGGCACGGTCGATTGACAGCACCCCGCCCTGCATCATCACCCCTTCCCAGAACCAGCTCGACAGCTCGATGGTCATGCCGCGCGAACGCTCGGTCTTTTCATCGACCAACTGCGTCCACCCGTCCAGCCAACTGAAGGTAGCCTCGCGGCGGTTTTCGGCGCGGATGTTGGTCTTGATCGTGGTCGCCACCAACCGGTCGAGCGACTGACCCAGCAGCTCATAGGCGCGCCCGGTGGTGGGACGCCCGATGGCGCGCAGCAGGTCGTAGGGCATCAGGTGCAGCTTGCGCGGCACATCATTGACCCCTCGCCGCGCCATGTCGGCCAACACGCTGGCGCAATAGATCAGGATGTCAGCGTCCCAGATCGTGGCCATGCCATAATCGGGATTGGCCGAGACATGCACCCACAGTTTGCCGTCCGGGCTGGTGTAGTCGATGGGCTTGGCGCGCTTCGACTTGGCCAGACTGAAGAAGGGCCGCTCCATCATCTCGCGCTGATCGCGCAAGGGCAGGTCGGCCACATAGGGCAGGAACAAATCGAATTGTTCCGCCGCCGGACGGGCAGGGGAGCGAGGCTTGCTCATCCCTGAAAGTTTGCCTTCGGCGAACTCGCCTGCGGCTCGTTTCCCCGGGGAAACATTTTCACGATTGCCCCTCCTTGCCCTTGGCCTCCAGCGTCAACAGCGCCTCACGGAACGCATTGACCAGTTCCTCTATCTCCGCCCCCGCGCCCGCGTGAACGCGCAAGGTCGCCCCCTGACGGTTGGCCGACAGCACCGACAGACCAGTGCGCCCATGCTTGCTGCACCACATATAGAGCGGCGAGGCAGGAGCCTTGTCGCCACGCGGCGCGGCCATAAGGCGCGCGATCACCTGCGCGGCGGGGATGGGCGCTTGCTTCTGCTCGGCCGCCAACGCCTTGGCCTCGCGCAGGATGGCCGCAGCGGCCGCCTTGTCATCCATCGCCTGCGCCAGAGGGTAGGCGGGCTTCAACTGCACATCGGCGGGGCTGGCAAAGGCGGCCACCACCGCATCGGGCAGCGCGGCCACCTTGAGCATTTTCGAGAGCCAGCCCTTCGAGAGCTTGAGTCGCTCGGCCATGCGCGATTGATGGTTGCCATAATGCGTTTTGAGCGCGGCGGCATAATTGCGCGCCCGCTCAAGATCGGAAACATCCTTGCGCGCCCGGTTTTCCAGATCGGCCAGACGGAACGCCGCCTCGTCGTCGATCTGCACCACCTGCGCCACGAATTGCATATCGGGATAGGAATGGGCGCGCAGCCATGAGATCGACCAGTGCCGCCGCGTCCCCGCGATCACCTCGTAATCATGCTGCGGATCGCCTTCGAGGCGACGCACCACGGCGGGCACCTTTTGCCCCCCTTCGGCGATGATCGAGTCGATCAGCTCGCGGCAGCTTTCCTCCGACAGATGCTGATAGGAGCGCGCATTGCCCTCCCACACCCGCACCCGCGCCGGGTCGAGCAGCAATTGCGTGACCTGCCGCACCTCGCCGCTGGCGACGCGAGCCAGCGCGCTTTCGCGGCCCAGCAAAGTGGTGCCGAGCGCGCGTTCGGGCCGCGAAGGGGCTGGGGCCTCGGTTGCCTCCGGGGCGATGACATCTTCGTCCGAAAGCAAAGAGGTCAGATAATCCGATTGTTTGCGTGCCATCGCGATCTCGGTTCTAAAAAAGGGCTGTCAGATAACAGGATTGGAACATAATGAGAACTTTTCTTGTAGGGAAGAGCCTTATGCCTGCAAAAGCGCGGCCTCGTCCGCAGGCGCCATGCGGCCCCATCCGGTGCGCACCAATTGCTCGATCTGGCCCAGCGCCTCGTCCAGATTGGCGCGGCAACGCTTGTTGGTGCGCGCCGTGCCGATCGGCTTGTCCAGTTCGTAAACCGTCATCATGCGCAAGGCGGCATGGCTGATCTCGGCGCTGTCCAGGATCGGCACGGGCAGGAGGGCAGGGCCGAAGGTCTGCTCCATGATGGTGCGGACCATCGCATGGCTGGGGTCATTGCCGTCGAATTTGGAGCATATCAGGCGGACGAAATTGTAATCGACGCTGATCCCCGCCGCGATCAACTGCCCGATGACCTGATCCATCATCGAGAGGAATTGCACCGTCGAGCAGAAGTCCGGCGTGGTGGCGGCCAGCGGCACCAAAAGCGCATTGGCCGCCTGCATCACCGCTAGAGAAATCGTGCCCAGCGCAGGCGGGGGATCAAGAATGACCACATCATAATCACAGGCCAGATCGAGCAAGCCCTGTTTCAATTTACGAAACCGCGCCGCCAGCACCGATTGCCCATCCGACCCCGCCGCGGCCAATTCATATTCCACATCGAACAGCTCAAGGTTCGACGGGATCAGGTCGACATTGGGCCAAGGCGTCTGCTTGACGGCATAGGCAAGGTCGGCCTGCGTCGGATCAATCGAGAGATAGGGATAGAGCGTTTCGGCCCGCGTGATGTTGAAATGGGGGTTAAAGCCGAACAGGGTCGTCGTCGTCGCCTGGCTGTCGCAATCGACCACCAGCACGCGATAACCCTGCACCGCGAAATAATGCGCAAGGTGGGTGGTGACGGTGGACTTGCCCACGCCGCCTTTGAAGTTCTGCACCGCGATAATGGCGGGCGTGTCGCTGGGCGCGCGGGCAGGGCTGGCCCCCAGAACGGCGCGCATGTTCAGCATGTCCTCGACCGTATAGCCCACGCGCCGCCCGTTCTCGCTGGCGGGGGGAGGGGGCAGGCGGCCATCCTCCTCGGCCATGCGGATGCGGTTGGTTGAACAGCCCAGCAATTGCGCGGCCTCGGCAATGCCGATACGCACATTCAACCCCTTGCGGCTGTCGGGCAGGAAAGCCTTGCGCCGCAAGCGCTCGATCATCTTCTCGCCCGCCTCGGCCAGATCGCCGATCTGATCCGCTATGGAATGCAGCGGGGCAGCATCGTTTTCGCCCAGATCGCTCGCTTCGTAATCCACTTGGCCGCATCCCATCACGATTGAATGATGGCGCGATGATTGGCTGATGGTTGAATGTTTGGCAAGGGCAATATGACAAAAATGGTTCAACACTATACGGTCAAAGTGGCATACGGATTGACTCCGTGCCAGAATGCCGTCAAACGCCGCCCCCAGCCGGAGGCCCCATGCAACAGTAAGGTTGCAGGCGCCAAAAGCGAGACGTGAAGAAGTTTGCTGGCGCCGGTTTTTGAGTTTTATAGCGCCTGACCAACGACTTCGCGCCCATGTAAAGTGTCGAGTGAAGCTCTTTTCTGCCCCATGCGCCAAGTTCGCCCTGCCGATTCTGTGCCTGATCGCGGCTTGGCCAACGCTTGATTCCGCCCGCGCCGCAGAGAGCCCGACCAAACCTTCCAACGACGCCGCCGCGCCCGAACGGCGACAGGTTGAATGCGTGGCCAAGGTTATCGTGCATGAGGCGGGCAATCAGATCCGCCGGGGCCAGATCGCCGTGGCCCAGGTGATCCGCACCAGGATGCAGAAAATGGGCATTGCCACTGACGCTTGCCGTGTGGTGCATCAGCCGGGACAGTTTTTCAACATCGATCGCTTTGTGCCCAAGCGCAACAGTACACAGTGGCGCGAAGCCATGGCGATCGCCGCCCAGACCCTGCGCGGTGAGGGTGAGGACATTGTTCCGGGGGCGATGTTCTTTCGCACGGCCGCTCGTCCGCTCAAGGGACGGATACGGATAGCCCGCATCGATAACCACGTTTTCTATCGTTAAGGCTTGGGCGCCGGGGCAGAGGGCCATTTCGCCTTGCGCATCGCTGCTGCTGCCTGCTCGACACGGTCGACCACGCTGTTCAACCCCCACCGGCCCGCCTCTGTGTGCCATGCCTCGGCCCGCTCGACAATCGGATCGCTTGCCGGGGTAACGGGCAATTGATTGGCCCAATTGGCCAGAGCGTGCGAATTGAGCGCCAGCAATGCCAGCGTGCTGACCCCCAAGGTCCCCATGGCCCAGCCCAGCCCGCCGCGCGTGCCGGTCCACGCGGCCATGCGTTCCTGCGCGCCGATCTCTGGATCCGGCGCAGGAACTTCGCCCTGCTCATCCAGAAACTTGACCTCGCCCGGTTCTTCTTCGGCCAGATCAATCGGGGATGCCCCCCAAGGCAAACAGTGGCTCATGTCGCCTCCTAGAACTGGAAATAGATGAAGGGGGCCACGCCCGCCCCGCGCAGCCCTTCGACCACCAGCAGGACCAGCGTGACCAGCAAGCCCGCCGCCCAGAATGGAGCGCGGCGCAACATCCGGCCCAGCCGCTGGACCGCATCGGGCGGCCCAAACTGGCAGGCCAGCCCCAGCCCGATCATGCCCACCGCCCACGGCGAGGCGATGAATGCGCCGGTTTG